>NZ_NPJL01000033.1:0-196029 GCF_002251325.1 Prevotella sp. P4-67 | reverse complement strand
TCGATCTTCTTCATCATGAATGTAGCGAGTGGATTCTACCCATACCCATTCATACTGACCTGTCGCTTCATTTAGGACACGATCTCTTTCACGTTTTACTTTTGTTCTCATACACTTTTGTTTTAGGTATCCAAAAGTGTCAAGTTTTTTTAGGGTAAGTCATTCATATAATTGCATTTTCTTGTTGTTATTCATGTTTTTCGACTTTTTATTTGTATTTTTGCAGAGTCTTTATTGCAAAAACTGTAATAATTGATATTTGAAAGATGGGCTTACAATAAGTTGCTCAGAATTTAGAAGGTTGAAACAAAATGGATTTGCACTTGTATGAAATATCGACATTCAAAAATTGATTCTCAGAGTTTCTTGTTCTCTGCCAAGGAATCTAATGAAGAATACTATAGAGTTGCTTACGAATTGACCAAAAAACTTTTCGTAGGCATGTCAAAACATGCTTTAGCTTTCAATTCCAAGAAATATAATTTTTATGAACCTCCATTCTTGTTTAGGGAGCGGCAGCTTGACACGCTAATTATGCCCGTCCTGAACTCGCTTTGCAAGGGTCTTGCTTTTGCTGAATATCCAATGACGCGAAACAGCAGAAAGAAAGGGTTGGAAATTGAAGACTCGCAAGGTAGAATTGATTATTGGTGTATCTATAAGGACTATAGTTTTGTTATAGAGGTCAAACATAGCTATGACAACTTCGCAACATCTTCAACAAACGACGAGAGATTGTTACAAAGATGGCGCACTATGAATATCGTCCAACTTGACAATATCAAAAATGAGATTAAGCACTTTGAAGAAAGAACTAAAGGTGTAATTCGGTTAGGTCTTCATTTTATTACGTCACACAGCGGTACGAAGCTGAAAGAGAATGTTAGAGAAACTTTTATTTCACAGGAATGTGAGATGCTTACTCGCTTGTATGTAGATTTGAAAGGTATTACTCCTCCAGATTTTATGTCAGTGTGGGAATTGGATGATGATATGGTTTGTTATGATAATGACAGAGCCTATCCTGGGTTAATAGTTATGGCCAAATTTTTCAAAGATATAAAACATAAAGGATCAAAAGATTATTATGAATAGTATAAAATACGTTTTGCTCAAAGGAAATGAAAGATTCCTTGATCATCCAAAAAGTGTTGCCCTATTTGGAAAGCTCTTTTGGCGCAAATCTGACAAAAAGCTCAATGTCGGTGACATCGTGTATCTCTTCATGTCTGGAAAAGGACATTATCAAATTAGATACAAATTAGAAGTAACCAATACAAGTGTACCCCGACATGATAAAAGCTGTTGGATAGCTCCCTTTGTTCCTGATAATGACTGCTATGAGTTTACCCCTGTAGCCTCAATGTATGGGGGAGAAGAGCTTGGCTACGATGAATTAGAGTCCATTGGTATTAGCCGTTACACTCAATATTCTATACTTAATGAGGAGCAGGTAAACTTCATTGATAAGTATTTCAAATAATAAGGCAAAATAACGTCAAGAACGTTTGGGGTAGCTTTTTATATAAACAAGTTTTACGCAAAGTGGTGCCCTTATGACAATTTATATTGGATATTTGAGTAATAAATAATGGCTGAAAAGAAAAATCATCACTTTGTTCCTCAGTCTTACCAACGTTTGTTCTCAAACGATGGTAAGAGCATAGGAGTATATAACATAAAGAAGAATCTTCTAATTAACCAATCTTCAATAAAAAACACAATGAGTAAAGATTACTTTTACTCAAAAAATCAGAATGTAGAAGATGCTCTGGCAGAGATAGAACGACTATGCATGTTAGCATTCCATAAACTGGATAATAATAATGATTATAACTTACATGAGGTTGAACGCTTGAATATTTTAACGTATGTAATGATGCAACTTGGTCGTACTGTTTATATGTCCGAAAGACTAAGTGATGATGTTAATGAAATGTCGTTAGAAATATTTAAGCGGTGTACTGGTATGGAACAAGTTGATCCTCATTTAGTATTTCGTTTTGATGAGCCTCCATTATTTTCATTAAGTGTCTATGCTGGTATGGTAGTAAATATGGCTGATTTGTCATTTAAATTAGTTTGTATAGACTCTAAATGCAGCTCTACTTTTATAACCTCCGATTGTCCTGCTTTTATTATTAATCCATATTTTGATTTTTTAGGGTATGCAGGAGTGAAAATACTTGGCTATAAAGGTGTATGTATAATGATGCCACTAAGCCCGAAGCTGTTGATATTGTTTTATGATTCAAATGTATACAAAATCGGAAACAGGAAAGGCAAAGTAACGATAAGTGAACCTAAAGAGATTGAAGCAATTAATATGCTTATCGCGAATGAGGCAAATGAACTGCTCGTTTTTAATTCTAAGCATGCAATATCATCATCATTAAGAGAGTATGCGCAGAGAGTAAAATCAAATGCCAGGCCATTTAAATTATTCCAAAACAAACAATGTATAATTCACTTTTTTCATATTCTTGACAAAGCAAAAACTCTAAATATAAACTCTTGCTTTCAAGAAGATTTGTTTAGAGAATATACAAACTATTTGTCGAAACATCCTGAAATTAAAAACTATCTCGAAAAGTTAGGAGGTTCTGCATCAGAAGAAGATCGCCGCAAATTTTATGAGGAACTGAAAACAAGAAGGTAGGTTCTTCTGTCGACTAATCTGTCATTATTCCAGGTATTGCATAGATACAAATCAATATCCATGATACTATCATTCTGAATATAGAAGTAATAGCTCTGTATAACGGCGACGTTCTATTGAAGATATTTTCTTCCCCTTCCAATGGCAGAACTGGACATAATCGCCTTTGAAATCTCTGTTTCCAGATTCAATCTTCTTCAAGAGTGTACTTTTGGGGTACTTGGTTCTGCTACCGAGAATTCTATAAAGCCCAACATTATAAGCTAATGCGGCGAGTAGGAGGGAGTCTTTTCCGTATTGCTTGAAAATTGTACATAGTTCCTTCAGATCTTTACGCAAGAGCGCGTCGGCTTCTCTCAGAGACATATTCGAAGAGTAACGCTCTCCTGGTCTTAGCTTGTGGCCATAGCCAACATAAGGATAATCCTTCTTACGATGGATTCCCTCATAATATTTGATGCAGCAGATAGCTCGCTCAAATGGTTGAAGTGCAAAAATAGATGCTTGTTTTGGCGACTCATTTGCCTGAGCATCCATGCCCAGACAAAGAGTAAGGAATAAGGTTGTTAATACTGTTTTGAAAATCATTTGGTCTTGAATTTGTTTATTTCGTCTATCATGTTCTTCACGTCAAGATTAACCTGGCAGAAGTTCTGATATAAGATGCGCTCCTTGGCATCCTTTGACGGGAATTTATAGAATTTGGGAAGTTTGAAGTTCTCATAATCTGCCTCTTCTGCCTGTATCTCCTTCATGTCGAAGTCGGTTTTGCAGTAGAACTTGGAGGTCTGGAACTCGGCAGACTCCTGAATGTTCATGGAGCCGTTATGGCCAGTCTTGGTCTTAATGAAGTCACGAGCTGTCTGACCAGCAATCCAGCCTGTAGGCATATCGGAAATCTTGGATGCAGGTACAAGGCTGTCCATATTCTCATTGAGATTGATGGATGTCTTGTCACGGTCAATCGTCACACCTTTCTTCAATTGAACGACTTTGCCGAAGATGTCATTGGAAAGCCATTCAAGGGTTTCCTTGGCACGGGCAGAGCCAGACACGACATTGCCGACAGTTGTAATGACCTTCTGCATACCGACTTTACCATAGTCGGATTCGAGCTGTGGAAGTTCCTGAAAACCGAGGGCAACACTCACTTTGTTGCTTCGTGCCGTGCCAATCAGACGGTCAATCTTATGGAAATAGAGCGTTGGCAACTCATCGACGATGATGCTGACAGGGATATTCTTACCTTGACCTGTATTGACACGGGTGACCATTCGGTTCAGGATAAGGGCATTCAATGCGCCAATGATGCTTTCCATTTCTGGATCGTTAGCAATCAGAAGGTAGCTTGGGTTAGCAGGGTCACTCACTTTCAGGTCAAAGTCATCGCCGTCACGATGGAAAATCCAATAGGATTCCTTGGTGGCCAGTCGTGAGGTATAGACGCGCAGCGTACCAATCATACCTTCCAATTGCTCCATAGCCTTATTCTTCATGGCCGTTTGGAACGGGCCAAGCAAAGGTGCGACCTCTGGGTCAGTCTCTAAGACCTCGAAGATGGTCTGGTAATCCTGATTGAGGAATGACAGGATATGAGGCATGTCGCTGTACTTCCCAAGCCAATAAGCAGGTTCAACCTCTTTGCCAGAATGATCGAATACTCGGCCTGTAGGCTTGGGTCGATGGGTCTTTGGTTCTTCAGTCATTTCTGCAATCAACGGATTACCGTCTTTGTCGTAGGGTACTTTCTTGTAAGAAACGAAGAAATAGATACAGGCAGCCAAGAAGTTGACGGCTGATGTCTGGAAGAACTGGTCACTACCGCCACCACCTTCCTTCTTTCCCTTTTGTAGAGATTCGAGCAATGTCTCAGCCGTTTCGCTGGCAGCTGCAAGGTTGCCAATGTACTTCTGCTGAATAGGGTTCACA
Source organism: Prevotella sp. P4-67 (assembly GCF_002251325.1). NCBI lineage: Bacteria > Pseudomonadati > Bacteroidota > Bacteroidia > Bacteroidales > Prevotellaceae > Prevotella > Prevotella sp. P4-67. The sequence continues at coordinate 191,441 of NZ_NPJL01000033.1, read as the reverse complement.
CGGCGTGAATACTCCACATCCACGAAGTTGATGATGTTGAACTTAAAGTCTCTGCCAGCCTTTTTGTTGGCTGCAAGGTTCTTGCGATAATGGTAATAGAGCTTCTGGGCAAGCGTCGGGAACTTGTAGTCATATACCACCATAGCAAAGCCTTTGGCACTGTGCTGACGGATAAATGGCTCTATGATGCTGAAGGTCTTACCAGATCCAGGAGTACCGACAACCCAAGTGCCACGGAACGGATTGACAATGTTAACCCATCCTTTGCGGAACTTCGACTTGTAGTAATAGCGCATTGGTATATTCACGCTATACTTATTCTCAATCAGTTCCTGGCACTGCTCGAATGATTCATTCTCAAAGTTGAACCTGTCTTTCAGAAGACCTTCCTTCAAGAACTTCGAGATATTATCAAGTGCAACATGAATTAGAATGGTTCCAAGGATGGTAGCTGCCATGTAGAGCCAGATGTTCAGCGGAATCATGTAGAACCGCATGTCCATTCGATAGCCGAACAGCCAAATGGACAGGATTGTAATACCTACACCACTGACAAGGGGATAGAGCACCTGCCGTCTTGCATCAAACTCCAAATGCTTCTTATTTCTGGTTCCAATACAGGTGATACATATAATCACGAATGTTGCAATCTTACTCCAGATAAGATTACCATCCAGATAGATGAACCACCGCTTGATTCGGTCATGAACATCGCAAACTATGCCGCCCCAGTAGTCAAGTAGTTCCGGGTCAATGGCATACTCGAAAAACTCCAAGAGTAGCGACACATAGATGACTGCGCGAAATATCTTGTAGGCAGTTTGAAGCTCTTTAGTTTCTTCCATTTCTTACTTAAAATGTTGTAAACTCTAATTGTATAAAGTGATGATTGGGCGTACTTTATGTGATTGTTCTTTAGGTGTTTCTTGAAGTGCTCCAGACGCAAGAGAGAACAACCATGCCTTAGCCGATTCCATATCTTTCACCTCCGTTGAAGTCCAATACCAACACTCGTCAGGATCATCAGATATGACATCGCCACCACACTTCTTTATATAGTCGTTTACCGTGTTCTTCGCACCATAAAGCAAACGTATCTCGGCCACTGATGGTATGAAGGCACTCTGTCCATATTGCCACATATCAAAGACTGCTGTTGCAGCTGGAGATGCCCCAGATGAGTACATGGAATGAGTATTCATGTTCCCGTCGAAAGCGGTAATATTGGCCGAAGTATTATGCTTCACGCCGATACTGTCACTGTATGCTTCTGGCGCAATGTCCCAAAGATAAACGGCATAACCTGTTCCCTGAGATTCATTGCTTTGATTGATATGGAACACAACGGCAATAGGTTGTTTTCCCTGACTTTTCATGTCTTCATAGCGCACAACCTTTCCATCTGTACATAGTATGTCGCAGGTCTTCATTGCCGTGTCAGGAAACTCACGGTGTTCGTCGCAACTTGTTATGGCCACCATAATAAAGGCAGCACAGATAGTATGTAATAGCTTCATTTTACTTTGTATTAAGTTTGATTATCTTGTGGGAATTTTGAATCCAAGGGTAACTCCTGTACGGAACAAGTCTTTTCTATCTGGTAACATTAGATCACATTTGGCTTGCCAATACAAACCCCATCCGTTCCTAAGTGCATAATTATGTTCGTAGCCAACATGGATGCCACCCAAGAACTTGTCTGTATTACTACCTGCACTGGCACCGATGCGTAGATTCCCATGATTGTTACGACCTCGCCACACACAAGGCTTGTAGGCTACGCCAACACCCCATGTTCGGTAGTTTTTCCAGAATGATTCAGGACACACATGCCCACAACTTTCGCACTCATCCCATTTGAGATAGCCATTAACGAAGTATTCCCAGGCGTTATGATACTTGGTTTCGTGTTCCCATGCAAGTGTGGCATCAAGGCCACGCTCATAAAGTAGTCCCACGCCAAAGGTAATCCTGTCACTATGTGACTGAGCAAAGGATGAAAGGGAAATAGAACCCAAGATAGCGATAATAGCAAATAACTTCTTCATTGTTTAGTCCTCCTTCAGTAAAATAGCGTTGAACGAATCGGCATAGAGGACATCCTCATAGTCAATGTTGAGCATGATGGTACGTCCACTAATCTGTTTCTCTGAAATCTCGATAGACAGCACCTTGTCATTGGGGAAAGTCATCTTCTTCAAAACAACGACGTTACGATAGCCATACTTAAACGTCTTGCTTTGTTCGAGGACAAAGGCAGGAGTAAGCTCGATAATCTGAGAATTAGTAGCCTTCGACTGCTTTTTGTCTGCCAGTTTGAAACGCATTTCATCAATATCAAAGCGAATGTTCGTCTTGTTCTCCACAGAGAAGTCCAGGAAAAAATATTCTCCAACGGAATAAATATTGTTCAGACGTATCATCATACGATGCTGCTTGGTACTGACATTGCGTATTCGGGCAGTCGAGTTCCAGATGGAACGAGCGTACTTTGCCATATCCTCAGTGCTCATTGATACAGATGGATTGTTATACGCAATTCTCTCTTCCGGCTGGATTTGCTTATCAGTAACAGCTTCCTGAAGTCTGGTTGTATAGAGAAGGGCATATTGAGTTCGGTATCTTTCTGTGACAATGGTGACAATGGCAAGCACTTCACCATCGGCATGTGCGCCCTCCTTGGGCTTCAGTCGGATAGTGTTGTTGATGGGTTGGTCACCAACCACCATGTCGGTACTGATGTCAACGAAACGGATAGGCTCAGAAGCCGTGATGACAGTAGTCACCTGTTCGTTGACTGTAAGTTGTTCCATCTCTTCATACGTCTGCTGTGCCATCAGAGGCATTGCAAACAAAGCACAGATTAGCGATGTGCCGATTTTCTTGAAAGTCTTCATGTTCATTATATTTGAAAATTGTTTTAATCGTTTTTCTTCTCTTTGCCGTTGACCAGATAGACAAACGTGCCATATTTAAGCTTGGCTGAGTTTTTCTTGATGGACTTACTAATGGCATTACTCGTTTTCTGTACGGCATTTGTGATGGCTTGGTTGCCCCATTGAATGAGGGAGTTTCCAGCTGTTGTTGAACTTGACGTTAGAGCTGAAGAGTTGTTCATGGCTCCACTTGCTACGTCCTTCGTGGTCTCTCGGAAATTACTGCTTGGGACATACAGACCTTCCAATCCATCAGTATCGTAAATAGAAAGGTTGACCTTGATGATGTTATCATTGATAAGTATGCTCTTGATGTTTCCTTTGACACGCTGACTGCCAAAACCGCTCATAAGTGCATAGATGTACGTTCCCTTTGGAACTACAATGTCATTGATTTCAATGTCATCAAGCAGACGAAGCCTTACACGAGAACCATCTACCGCCTTTACATTTTCATCAATAATGGCTTTGATAAGGTTCGGCTCAGGGTCATTTTCAGTAAGGGTGTTGAAGTAATCGGAAGTGACTTTGACCTTCTTCACAACCTCCTGTGCTTCATCATCATCAGAGACACCTTTAACAGCTCTTTCATTCACACTGATTTTACCTTCTACTTTGTCTAAAGGTTGACTGTTGGCAGGTGTGTTATCTACATTGCTATCAGTTGGAGGTGTCATCGCTTGCTGACCTTGTAGTCGTGCCTGTGCAAGCGCACGGTTGAGTTCTTCCATTGCTTCCTGCTCTCGCTGCTGACTACGAGCGAGACGGTCTGCTTCACTCATGCCGCTACCATTCGCGATTTCTTGACCTTTTTGCGCACTCGCTTGTAGTTGTCTCTCAATCTCAGCGAGCTTCGCGGCTTCCAGGGATTCGAGTAGTTGACGCTCCTCGTCTGTGTACTTGGAGTCGTAAGATTCTTTTTCTTCTTCATTGTTTCTGTCTATATTTTCCATTGCAGTTAAGTCATCGATCTTGCCGTATGACTTAACCATACTCTCATATTTGTTGCCAATACCGTCACCCTTCATTTTTGCATCAGGCAATACTGGGTTCAGATATTCTGTAGTAGTAAGGCTATTGTCTGGTATTTCAGCCTTTTCCGTATGGAAGAGGTCAATGACGAAATATCCGACAAAAAGCAAAGGAAAATAGATGATGAGGGGCAGCATGTATTTAGGCTGCTTCCAGTTAATCTTCTTCAGAATGTCCATTGTCTTTATTGATTTTAGTTTGTGATTCTTTGAACTCCTTGTTTACACTTACAGGCATGGTGTGGACGGAGCTGATAGCGTGCTTAACTCGCTTATGTCGGTTTCTGACCAACTCTTCTTGTACTTCAGTAGCGGATTCCTGTGACTGATGGGCGTTATATACCTTGCCCATACGAATGAGATTTCCAGCAAAACTGAGAATGATGAAACCAAAGACGATGGCTAAGAAGAGCTTCTTGTGGTCATTGGCAAACTGCTGGACTTTGGCAGCGGCTTTGTCAATCTTTGTAGCTCTGGCAAACTTGCGTCCGGCATCGACCTCTCTTTCATAGCGGTCTCGATACTTCGGGTCATCCTTGTCGGGCATTTTCTCGCCCATAATCATTTTCTTCCAAGACATAGCTGTATGTTGTTAGTAAGACATCTTTGTTTTCTGCTCTATGTCTTTATTCAGCAGGGTACGCCAGTTGGTGATAAGCAATCCATGAGGGTTGTTGTCTGTACGAGGAACACGCTTTATCTGTCCTGCTGTCACCAACTCTCGTGTCAGGATGCTGGAACGACGTTCTATTCTCTGACGACCATAGTAGGTAAACTCCATCTTATCCTTATCAAACTTGATGCTGTCACAGAAGATGCTGAAGACGGCACTCGTACCCATGATGTTGGAGTAGAAACCTTTTTCCTTCAAAGTGTTGTACTGTGCCAGACCTGTTTCGTCAATTAGGTACATGGCTTTTTCCATCGTGTATTTGATGTACTTGTCATCAGGGGCAAGCGTGAAGAAGAAATGATGGAACATTTCGATATGGCTCTTGGCTTCCACATCGAGGGTTTCTTCCATCGTACTTCTTTGAACCAGGATAGGAACGTTGCCATCCAACACATACACTTTCTGCTGTGCGTCTGTTACCATCACACGAGCTGTCCAGATACTGGAAATGCTGATGATGATGCATCCCACCAAGAAGAGGGAGCATATTATCATCACCAACTTGATTTTGTTTTCGAGATTCTTGATAACCATAGTTTTACTATTTCGATAATTTATAATACTCTGCTAATCATACCTTGTGTAGATACCTTTGCTTGCTGTGCTACACCTTCACCGAAGTTACGGGTAGAGAATGCCGTATCACCTTCAGGAATCATCCATGCTGCAAGGTCTGGGACAAGGTTCAGACATTTGAGTGCAACGATGCTTGCTGCCATTAGATAACCAGCTGAGAAGAAGGAGTTCTGAAGGTATGCTGCCATTGTCTGCTCACTCTGCGTAATGGCTTCAAGGTTTTCAACCTGAATACAGAGAACAATGTCAAAGAGCAACAGTACATAGAAGCCGACGAAGTATAGACAAGCTCCGTAGAAATGGACAGTGAGATAGCGTATAAGCCATTTCGCCCAAGCTCCTTCCCATTTCGGGAGTAGCGAGAAAGCCCATTGGATAGGCCCGAATATCGTCAGCATACCTAAAAGAATCTGCTGGCAATAGATGGTAGCCCACCAACCGATACGGAAAACTATCAGGGCAATCAACATGATAATCTTATCGATACCTACGACAGCTCCAGCCGTAAGAGACGTGAACCATAGTTTTGAAGCATCCTGTTCCATGTTCGTCACTTCATCGACACCAGCCTGTTCCATTGTACTTTCAATAAGATTGGGGTCAGAAGTTCCTGTATGAGCCACATCAGCCTGTGCTTGTAGAGCTGTGTACATAGTATCTCTTGTATAGATGAGTTCCTGGACTTCCGCAAACTTATCCTCAATCTGAGTGGATTCAGCCTCGTAGAGGTCATGCGTATAAGAGCCAATGCAGTTTGGAATGTAGGAAAGGAAGTCCAGAACACACCAGCTGCTTCCGCTATTTGTCATGCCAGTATCTGCAGGTGGGTACCACCAGCAAAGGATAATGCTGACAACAAGCGGCTTGAACAACTTCATGATGTCAAGCGGTTCATGTTTTACCATCATCTTGTAAGCCATTCCTGCTGCTACAATGATGGAGAAGAGTGCTGCAAGAGCCATACACATCTGCAATATCCACCAGAAAGGCCCTTGTGAACCAGTGAAAGTAGCATCACAAAGGAACTCGTTGGTCTGGAAGATAACATCATCAATCTCCTCTTCAAGGATGTTGATGCCAAAGTCTGAAAGGATATTCGTATCTGCCATATTATTCTTGGATAATTATGCCATTAGTATTTGAACCACTATTGGAGTTGCCTCCATTATTTCCCCATCCGGCATCCCTCCAACGATTGTGAGCTGCCGTAGCAATAGCTGCACGATGATCTGGCTTGTTATATGTTGCAGAAAGAAGGTCTGCCGTTTTCGCTTTCTTGTTGAGTTGAACAAGATAGGCTATCAGCGTTTCATTCTGTTTGGTTATGTCCGCATAGATGGCAAGATACTCTTTCTTTCGCTGTGCATTGGGCATATAAGCATCCTGAGTAGCTTTGATGGCACATTGAAAGATATGGTAGTAGTCATTCCATCGGTTTTTGTCATGAATAGAACCGCCAGCACCGACAATACGGTTGATGTTCGTCTGGAAAGCATTTAGCTTGTCTGTTATCTTTGACCCTTCAGCTAACCAGGCAATGTCAATCTGGCGGTCTGCTATATTCAAGGCTTCAATCTCTGCTCGTTTCGTTAATGCCGCCTCTATGGAGTCTGCATCTTCTACCTGTGGATAGGCAGAGACTCCTGCCAATGCGCGATAGGTCAGTTTGTTTTTCGATGCAGCTGAGTTTCGGTAACTGTTGTGAAATGCCCAATAGTACAAATCGGGAGTAAGGCATCCGGCTCCAATCTCCTGAACCGTAATCTGGTTCATCTTGGCTTCATCGTGATTGTAGGTCACATAAGACTGTGCTTTTACTTGAATTGTTACTATCAATCCAAGTAAGAATGTCATTGATTTCAAATAAATTATGTATTTTCTCATAAAGTGATGATTTAATATCTGTTATGAACTAATATCCGAGGTAGCCAGCTCCTTTCCATCTTCCAAAAGCACCTTCAATAATCTCCTGTTTTGTCTTAGCACGATACACCTGACGTTTCCAATATCCTATACGAACCTGGATGTATTTCCATGTGTCGAAGTAGGCTTTGTTCAGATGTTTCTTTATATTGTCGAGGGACTGGTTTATACTACTCAGAACCAAGATTAAGTCAGATGTAGAACAGGCAGCAGTTCCTGTGGCATAGAGAACCAAATCAGTCACAGACTTATATAAATTGTCTCCTTCATCAGCAATCTTTGCCAAAGCTCTGGCATTGATGGTGATGATAAGCGTATCGGTACTGACAATGTTTCCTCGCTCTAGACATTTCTTGTTGAAATCTTCAAGCATGTCCTTATAATCACCAATACGGTCACTGACTGTCTCATAAGTGTTATATACATTGAGACTTGTTCGCAAGGTCTGATATAATATATCTATGACATCAAAGGCACGAGTGTATCTGTCGAGCTGGGCATTGATGTCTTTATAGCCGATATTTGCGTCACTTGAATAGTCATGCAGCAGTTTGTTGCTTGCTTCGAGTGTAGAACGGACAAGCAGAAGACTACGCTGTTCCTTATGGTCATAGATATAGGCTTCGACGGATGGTATATCGAAACCGAACTGTGCTCTCGAAATGGTAGGAAACAATGACAAGAGCGTAATAGCTATGATAATTATTCTATTCATCTTCATCATCGTATTTTCCGTTATAACTATCTGAATGGCTACTATTGGCAGCATGTCTGAGCCAACGCTTCCTGCATTGCTCTACAAGAGTAAGTCGGCGGCCTTGTTCATCATTGATGTATGGTGCTATAGTCCTCAATATGTCAATGATGGAATGCTTGTAATGCATCATTTTCTCCAACGAAACAAGGTCTGCATATATCTTTGTCAGGCGAGTGTCGATGTCTCGCGCAATCTCCAGACGGTCGCTTGACCAAAGAAGATGATAAGTGTCATCCGTATCATCAGCCTCTACAGGTTCTGTCTTTGCGTATTCCACAGACGTGTCACAGTTGGGATATTCACGGGCAATCTCTGCAATCTTTGCATTTACTTCTGATGCCTTTTCCGCATCGCTCTTCTGCGGATCGAGGTCAAGGACGGCTACAACTTGTGTATCGCTGTAATCAGTAGTAAGTGTCCATGCTATCTGTACGATGGCACGGTGTATCTTGATGCCAAGGAAATATTTCGGGCCACGAGCTATCGAGACTGTTGCCCTGAAGGTGATAACTCCATTGACGTTTGGCATGGTAGCAGTACGGACGAAAGTGTTACCCTCCCAGGAACCACTGCCATTCCATGTAAGATTATAAGCTGTCTTATAGTCCTGCATGATGGCAGGTATTCGATAATAGTCATCTGTTTGGGCAGATTCACTGTTGATAGCCTCCTGTTTGGCTTGATTGTACTGAGCCAAAAGGCTTTCCCAATTACTCTTTTCTGATGTAAGAGAGGCAATCTGATTCTTGTTAGCATTATATTGCTGCCTATAGGTGGCGGCATCATTGATACTTGCATTGGCAATCTTCTTGATTAAGTCTGCATTTTGAGCTTCCAATGCAGCTATCTGAGACTGAAGCATGGCAATCTTACTCTCTGCCTCGCTGATTTTTCCATCCAGTTCAGAAGTGTCAAATCCAGATTCTGTGATGGAGGTGGACATGGCACATTGTTTGGTGTGGTTACTTACAGAACCACCACAACTGCTGCACTTGTATTGGGTTGAACCCTCTCCAAGTTTAGCTCCATCATGGCAGGTCACGCTGATAGTGGCAGTTTCGCAACCTGCAATCTTCTGGGCATCGGTTGCCTGATAGTATTTCTTTGAATCTGAACCGATGTAGTAGGTGAAACCTTCCTCGTTGTCATTATAGTCAGCCAGACGAGCATTCAGACCAGCCTTGAAAGAAGCCAGATCCATCGTATAGGAGTCAAAGACATCCTCATATTTGATTTCTGTGTTATTCCAAGACTTTGTGACATGAATCTCGTAGGCATAAGCCTTGGCATATTGTCCGCTTCGGCTCTTGCTCAGAATATAGGCACTGCTCCAATAGTTGATATAATAATAGAAGCCGTCATTGCTGTTGTTAAGCTGTTGGACTCGGCTACGACTCCACCCAGCATGATTCTCGGAGTTCTGCAAGGCGGCTTCTCTTTGGCTGCTGTTTGGATAGAAGTCAGGGTCTCTGGTATCAATACGATACCAATGATCTCCATAAAGGATGCTATTGTCATCTGTAGGTGGGTAGTAGTCGCATAGATTAACACTTCCTCTATCCACACGATAAATATACCAACGCTGGGTATAATATTGTCCCATTCCCTCACGGGCATAGTCTGTTAACCATGCCGTAGCATTATAATTGGAGAGATTGAATAGGTTTGCTACTGCATCCTGGCCACCAATCATATTAAGCAAAGTACCACCTGTATTGGTCGTTATGTTCTCATACAGGTTATATACGTTGTCAGCAACCTCTATGACACTGGCTGTTTTATCCATGATAGTGCCACTAAAGTTACTATTTGCCAGTATTGAGTTGATAAGATTGTTTGCTCCAGCTGTGGCAATGTTAACGCCCATTGCATAGAGGTTGTCAAGGTCTTCCTGAAGACTCTCTTTGCTGAAATTTGAAGGTATATCACCGATATTATCCAGAATGGCTTTCCAATCCACATCGCCAAGCTCTGAAAGCTTCAGGATGTCCCTAAGTTGCTCGTTGATTTCAAGAAATGCAATATCCCTGAAGCTCAGACTGCTGTTTGTGACGATAGACTCAAACTGATAGCACAGATTCTTCGTCTCATCACAAACCTTATAGAGGTAGGAACCCCAATACAAGGCATTTTGGGGACTTTTGAGCATCATTCCAGCTACAGTCCAAATCTTCGGCATAATCTTAGCCGAAACCATGTGGTAAATACGTCGATAGTAATAGTTCTCTGTGCTGCTTGTCCAAAGTCCAAGGTCTGTCAATGCCTTGCGGTCAAGGAACTTACTCGTGAAGATACCAGCAGCAGCTACCTCTGCAGCCTGATAATGCTCTCGAATTTTGGCTATCTGGTCTGCATAATACATCTCTGTGGCAGCTTCGGTATTGAAGGATGCTACCATCTTGGCTACAGTTTCCTTATCAAAGTTGACACTGTAGTACTGTGCCTTGGCTGTTGCCAGGGCACAGATGATAAGAGAGATTATAAGCAGACATTTTTTCATGTATAACGCTTTTCAATTGGTTTTAAGTTCAATACATGCCCTGCTTGATTTACCTTTTGGGCAAAAGGCAGAGATTTACTGATGCCAGAACGATCCCAGTCACGGCAATATGCCTCGATTGCTTGCTGATGGTTGCATTTCAGTTCTCGCTTGTAGAGCTTCAAGGCTTCCTTCTCGGCTCGTTCTGTGGTGTAAGTCATGTAGCACTCATGGGGTTCTTCGACTCCAAAGACGGCTCCAACACTTCCACGACGGATGAATACTTCACGGAAGAAACTGCGTCCTTCCTTGTTTTCCAGTCGATTGATGGTGAAAATCTTTTTGCAGTCCACATCGGTCAAACCAAGGATAGCCTTGATTTCATCAAATCTCTCACGGAACTTGCTCTGGTCAAGCAGCATCACCACATCGGAGTTGTTGATGATGGCCTCCTTCACAATGGGACTGCCAACAATATCCTGAATTTCCTGTGTTACCACACCGACACTTGCCCAGAACTTACGTGCTGTCTTGTAGAGGTACTTGATGTATTCTGCCATCATAGGGCTGGCAATAGCTTTCCATGCTTCTTCAATGACAAGCACCTTACGGTTCTTCTTGATACGCATTTTCTGGATGAATACATCCATAATAATAAGCGTTACCAATGGGAAAAGCAGCGGATCATCCTTGATAGAGTCAATCTCAAAAACAATGAATGTCTCATCAAACAGTGTGGAATCCAGGTCTTCATTCAGGGTCTTATCGTGATTGCCACCTCGGTAGAAGTCCTTCATCATATAGCGATAGGTACTGATGTCGATGCCCTGAATCTGGTTTTCCTGACAGATGTCGGGAATACGCTGCACACTGAACTCATAGAAGGAGTTAAATGACAGTTCGGTTACAGGAAGTTGTTTTCTGCGACTTTCTATTTCGTCAATCTGTGCCTCGATACGTGCCATACGCTCATTTTCTGTTTCCCTACTGTTGACATTCTTGTTTCGGTCATCAATGAGCAATCCTTTCCGCAAGTCTTCACGTTGGGGTGGAGTAAAGCCATTGAAGCCGTTGAAATAGACATCATAGTATTCTGTGATGACTTGCTCAATAAGTCTTTCCTCCGTCTTAGTGACAGTTCCTTGCGTACCTTTCCATATCAGCATGATAAGGTTCTTCAGGAATCCTGTCTTTTCCACGTTCAGCTCCTCACGCTTGATGCGGAATGGATTCATGGTGATGGAATGTTCTTCTGTATAGCTGATATACTTACCGCCTACATATTCACATAGGCCCTCGTAAGAGTTACCTGTATCAACCATGACAACATCGGTATTTTGCTCCCACATCTGACGGACTACGCTATTCATGTGGAAGCCTTTTTGTATCTCCTAACACGCTGAGCCACAGCACTCTCTTGAAAACAACAAATTCAAAACGGTACAAATTTTGAACAGGCGAAAATCTATAGTTCAAAGCACTCGGCAAAGAGAAAAAACTATGACAGGGGTAAAAAGTGGTTTTAAGATTATTTATGAAATTATTTTGGGCAATTTTGGCTGATTGCTATCCAAAGAGCGCATTTTTGATAATAAGTCCCACCTCCATCAGCCATTAAGAGTGAGACAATCGAAAAAGAAAAAGAGGGATGAGAGAGCCTTCTTGTTGGCTTCAACATTAGGCAAAAATGGATGTCTTGTACCTCAGTTGTATCTCTGTTGGCATATATAGCTGATATACAACAGAGGTTAATCATTCGGCGGCAATAGAATAGCGTTTGAAAGACGTATTCATTGTTTAGTAGTTTTCCTGATAAAATGTTAAATTTAGGGTAGTTAGATTAGTTTTTCTTCCAATTGTTTGGTTTTTTGGAATTGAATGCCTACCTTTGCATTGACAAATCCCGCTCGCTTCCCATAAGAACAGCGTACCCAGCGGGACATTTTTTAAATTGTAGGTATATGAAAGTTATAAAGAACAAGACAATAGATTTTGCAACCGCAGTTCAGGCTCCCGTCATTAACGGAAATAGAGCTGCACGGACAGGTTATGTCCGTTTGGTTCGCCTTATCACTGACGAGCCTGTTCCTCAACAAACTTCATATACGGGAAAAATTGAGTTGAGGTAGGAATGGCTGTATATACAAAAGAATACGAATCCCAGCCAGAGGCTATTCTTACAAACGTCATTATCTGTCCAGCCGTAGATTTGTCGGCAAACGTGGCTGTTCCTGTTCATTGCCAAGTTGAAAATGTATTGTGGGACACAGGAGCGACCAATACATTGATTTCACAGGAAGTTGTAAATGCTTTAGGGTTACAACCGAAGAACAAGGCTCTTATTTCGAGTGCAGGAGGTGATGTCGAATCCTGGACTTACCTTGTTCATGTTATCCTTCCAACAGGAACAGCAGAGTTGAATGTTCAGGCTCTGCTTAACGACAATTCAGACTATGATGTGGTGATTGGCATGGATATTATAAATTCATGCGACTTCTGCTATACAAACAAAGACGGCAAAAGTACATTCTCCTTATGTCATCCAGCAAAGGAGAAAATCATTCTGAAATAAACCAGCCATAGGCTTTCTTTCAAGAAAGACATGTGCGACAACAATAATGACAGATGTGACATTCGCATCTGTCTTTTGCTTTTTACGCCAATAAGAGGCCATTTCCTTACACAAAATATACGAGATTTGAGCAAGACTTAGTTAATTATGGTTAAATTTAAGGTTTATACATACTTTTCCATAACAAAATGAGGTTGTATTGAGATTTTCTTTGTACTTTTGCAGCGGACTATTATCGCCATGTTTATAGCCATTGAGGTTAGACGTGTTCTTTCGTGATGGCATACAAGGCAGCCTACGCCGTGCTGAGTATGGCGGAGTCATAATGACAAAGCGGTACAAAGCGGGCATTGGGTGGGAAAGATAGTCCAGACATAATGAAGGCGTTTACTAACGCTCTGTTTAAGACAGTCTGTAATCTAGCAAATTAACAGTTATCATAGTCTTGAGCAAAGCCAACGGTAGATGTCCCGGGTGTGATAATATCGCTCCTGCGGAGACCTGTAAGCACGGATTGTACCTTTTCGGGCACAACAATTGTTTATTATGGTCTCCTAATGGAAATGATTATTCATATCGGCGTGGGCTCTGACGTTGTCTGTTCAACTATGATAGGCAATTGCTAGAGCCTCAGACTGTGGAATAGACAACAGACGTTTCCACGCTCTTTTTATGTCTATATTGCTATTAACGAGCAACGACATATAAGCCGATATGAACGCATTGCTTAATGCGCATACCAAACGAGGTTGCGATTCACCTCCTCACATTGGATTTGCCTCCAATGTCTCCCCCGAAGCCCAAAGCTCACAAACAGGGGTGTCCTCGGAATATGTCCAGCAGGAAGGTTACAACTGGTTTGTTCTTCGTGCTACTTATAACAGGGTAAATGCAGCCGTAGAGAAAGCAAAGAAGAATGATATTAAGACATACGTGCCGATGCACTATGTACTAAAAGTGATTGCTGGGAAGAAGAAGCGAATACAACAGCCTCTTCTTCCCAACTTTCTTTTTATATACGCCACAAGGGAACAATCAGACAGTTTTGTGAAAAAGACAGTTGATGCCCCAATCTCTTTTATAAAATATTATTTGGATAAGACGCTTCCTCCAGAGGCAAACGGTAAAAATCCTCCGCTTATTATACCATACAATGCAATGATAAATTTTATCAAAGCAACAAGTACTGATAGTGAGCATGTACGCATTGTTACAGCGGAACAGTGTCACTATAAAAGTGGAGATAAAGTACGAGTAATAGCTGGTGACTTCAAGGGAGTGGTTGGAAAAGTTGCCAGAATAGCAGGACAACAAAGAATTGTTGTTGAGATCTCGGGATTGTGCCTTGTCGCTACTGCGTATATTCCTACTGATTTTATTGAGATTGTCAAATAATGCCGAAAGGCATATTGTTTAATTTAAATTTTTTATTTTATGAAGAAAAATGGTAAGAATGAAGAACTTCAGTCTCGTCGTGAGTTCTTTAAGAGAGCCGCTAAAGGTGCTCTGCCTATTTTGGCTGGTGCAGCTCTCCTGTCAAGTCCTATCTTGTCAGAAACTGCAAATGCAATGTCATGCGCAGGATGTAACAACCGTTGTATGAACAGTTGCTTCAACACATGTCATGGTACTTGTAGCAGAACTTGCTCCGGTACAAACAACAGAAACTAATCCTTCCCTCCACGGAGGTTATAGAATTCGACAATCTCTTTCTCGGAAGACTCGTAGTCATTTGTAAGGATGCAGCGGTAGGTGTATTCTCCTTCCCACAGGTCGAGTTCGCCGTCTATCCGCTTCTGTCTTTGAATCACAAGACGGTATGCCTTCCCTTTCCATTTCTCGATGAGAATGGAGGCCAGCTCAAACTCAATACCGCCCAATTTCACTTTCTTCCAACCTCTGAGGGCAAAGATGTCATTGTAGAGCGAACTGCATCGGTTGGCACGGATATAGAAGGTCTTGCAGTGTTTAGCAATCTCTTCCACTATCTCTTCAGAACACGAGCCGCAATCAGCTCTGAAACGGTTGATAATAAGCTTGTTCTGTTCAAACCTTTCAAAGAACCTCTTCAGCGTGTCCTTCTGGTGGAAACGGACATTTGTGTTGCCGTCGCTGTTCTCAATGCCGACAATCAAGTCGCCAATAACTGCCACGCCAGGGCGATAACCAAGGAACTTCTTGTATGTAGGCTTCGCATCATACTTCTCAGCCTCTATGAACTGGTGGTCGAAGTCAACGTCATACCCCTCGCCCTCTTTCAGCTGCCCTGTGGACAATAGGCAATTGAGGAGCAGTGTATTCAGCTTGTCTGCCGTGTTGAAGTCGTAGGTCTTGCCAGTGTCGGATGTGTAGGAAATGTTATCCTGGGTCAGTTCCTTTATGGCTCTGAGAATCGTGTCGGCACTGCATGTGCGAAGTGTCGGATGAAGCGAGAGGTGATACATCAGATGAGTGGTGACATCCTCGATGCATGAGCCGCCACAGAAATAAACGCTCATAAGCGAACGGATGATTTCGCTGTATTGATAACCATACAGCCTGCATCTCATACCGAGGGTTGAGTCGATTACAGATGAGAGCTTGGAATCAAATTGCTCCATTATTGGAAAAATACCTCCAAAAGGAGAGAGTTTCTCAGATTTTATTGCTACCTTTGCCATGTCTGTCGGGTTTGATACATATTTTGATTTGCAACACTAAGATAGGTGAAAAATCTGACATGGCAAAATCCTGAGCAACTTTTTGTTGCTCAGGTACTTATAAATAAAGTTAAATCAAAGTGTTGCGGAATTAAGGGATAAAAGATAGCTTCACGAAAAAATATACTCAAAATACTAAGAGTTTATTGATGTATAGCCAAATGAAAAAAGTAACTTTGCAAAAAATAGATGCAGAAAATGTGAGAAAGAAAATTTTTATTGGAGATGATAGTATGGCATTAGTAAAGCACGATTATCCTATTTTGGAATACGATACCGCATCAAAAGCAATCTTTCAGCCGGGAAATGGGAAAAAGCACTTCCCTAAAAAAGCCGTATTTGCATTTTTGGGGGATGAAGTGGAAAAGTATGCACATGCCCACAGTGGAATACAGATAGATGAATTTGAGAGTGCAACAAAATTATATCCCATCTATGAATGCTTTCATAATCAGGAAAGGATATGTTTATGTCCGGCTCCGGTTGGGAGTGCTGCTGCTGTCCAGATTTTAGAGTATTTAATAGCAGGAGGTGTGACAGAAATTATTTCTGTCGGTTCCTGCGGTGTATTGGAAGATATTCCGGAGAACAGATTCTTAATACCCGTTTCTGCATTGAGAGATGAGGGAACTTCTTACCATTATCTTCCGCCATCCAGAGACATAAAGATTTCAACAGCAGGAATAAGTGCAATCAAATTTGCTTTAAATCAAAAGAAAATCCCATATTTGGAAGTCAAGACATGGACAACAGACGGTTTTTATCGAGAAACACTGGAAATGGTGCAATACCGCAAAGAGGAAGGCTGTCAAGTAGTGGAAATGGAATGTTCTGCACTGGCTGCATGTGCAGAATTTAGAGAAGTAATATGGGCTATGTTGCTTTTTACAGCCGACACGCTCTCGAATCCTCATAAATACCAAGAACGGAAGTGGGGAAAAGCAAGTGTATCCACCGCCTTGGAACTGGCATTTGACGCTGTTGTATTAATCAAAGAATAAAGGAAACAAATCTATATGGAAAATACAATGAACAATCGGAATGAAATCCCACAACAAGTGAAGCAAGTCGTTTCCATAGCAGAAACCCTATTGCAGGGGCAGATATTGGGAATGTATTTATATGGCTCTGCGACAATGAATAAATTGCGTCCGGACAGTGACATAGATATATTGATAATAACCAGACAAGAATTGAATCTGTCAACGAAAAAGGAGTTGACCAAGCAATTATTGGAAATTTCCGGCTTCGTAGGTTGCGCCGAAAAAAGACCATTGGAGATAACTGTCATCCATCAAAAAGACATTATTCCGTGGCAGTTTCCGCCCAAATGCGAGTATATGTATGGGGAGTGGCTTCGGAAAGAGATGGAAGCCGGAATGATTCCGCAGGCGTGTTTCGACCCTGATATAGCGATTCTATTATGGCAGGCGAGAAAAAGTAGTATGACGCTGAAGGGCGCAGATTGCAAACAACTTATTCTCCCGATTCCGTTCCGCGAAATACAAAAGGCTATTCAATTTTCTCTACCCGGTTTGATTTCCAATGTTAAGGGAGATGAAAGAAATGTGCTATTGACGCTATCCCGCATGTGGTTTACATTAGAAACCGAAGACGTGACAACGAAAGATGTTGCTGCGGAGTGGGTGATTCCCCAATTGCCGGAAACCTTTTCTTCCCTGTTGAAAACGGCAAAGGAAGCCTATTTGGGAAACCTGTCTGACGAATGGGAAACAATGGAAAATGAAACGCTCGCGCTTACCGGGTTTATGAAAGGTCGGATTGAAGAATTGCTTAAAGCCAAAGGGTAAAGCAAGCAAAAGCAAGAATATCCCTACAATAAATAAACCGTTTGAAATGGTGCTGCCTCTTTTACAATAACCTAAAATCCGCAAGCAATCTCAATGGCAATCTCAATTGCAGTAAAGAGCTTGAACACTATGCATCATGATAGTATGAGCGTGAATTTTGTCCGATTTGTGCATACCTTCCCCTTACCCCACAATGCGACTTGAGGCAATACGCAGATTAAAACCATAAGGAACGGACTTTATCCGAATCCAGTTTTGAAAGGTCTTGCATAAGCCCGGTTTTCAGTATAGATATTCAGCACGTATTGCCTTGCAGTCATGATCCACTTGGCAGGTACGGAGATGAAGCTGAAGACAAAAGCCTTTATGCGACTCGTTTCCTTGAGCCCGAAAGCCTTGGTGTCAAGCTTGCTAATGATGGTCTTATAGAAATTGTGTATCAATGCCGTAAGCAGAAGGAATACGGTGTTCTCTGACATGAACGACTTGGGGAGCCTGTTCCAGCCGAATCCGTTGTTCATATCATCGAATATACGCTCTTTGCCCCCACGCTTGTTGTAAAATTCGACGATGTCTCTTGTTGATGAGTCATAATCGTTGGTAAGAATGCATCTGTAGGTGTATTCACCTTCCCACAAGTCAAGCTCTCCATCCATGCGCTTTTGTCTCTGAATGACAAGACGATAGCACTTGCCTTCCCATTTCTCAACAAGAATGGAATTGAGTTCAAACTGGATGCCGTTAATCTCCTCCGTCTTCCATCCTCTCAGAGCAAAGATGTCATTGTAGAGCGAACTGCATCGGTTGGCACGGATGTAGAAATGTTTGCAATGCTTCTCTATCTCACTGACGATTTCCTTCGAGCAGGAACCGCAGTCTGCCCTGAAGCGATTTACACGGATGTTCTGGGATTCCAGAAGAGCGAAGAATCTCTTATGGGTGTCTGCCTGATGAAAACGCACATTCGTGTTACCATCGCTGTTCTCGATATAGACTATCTTGTCACCGATAACATATACGCCAGGCCTGTAGCCGAGGAACTTTTTGTAGGTCGGTTTTGCATCATACTTCTCCGTTTCAAGGAACTGATGGTCAAAGTCAACATCGTATTCCTCAATTTCCTTCAACTCGCCTGTAGAAACCAAAGCGTTTATAAGCAATGTGTTGAGTTTGTCTGCAGTATTGAAATCATAGGTCTTGCCCTTATCGGAAGTATAGGAGATGTTTTCCTGTGTCAGTTCCTTGATGGCTCTGAGGATGGTATCAGAGCTGCATGTACGAAGGGTAGGATGATACGAGAGAGGCGCATCAGTTGTGACGTTACATCTTCCACGCATGAGCCGCCACAGAAATAAACGCTCATAAGCGAACGGATGATTTCGCTGTATTGATAACCATACAGCCTGCATCTCATACCGAGGGTTGAGTCGATTACAGATGAGAGATTGGAGTCAAATAGCTCCATTATTGAAAAAATTCCTCCAAAAGGAGAGAGTTTCTCAGATTTTATTGCTACCTTTACCATGTCTGTCGGGTTTGATACATATTTTGATTTGCAACACTAAGATAGGTGAAAAATCTGACATGGCAAAATCCTGAGCAACTTTTTGTTGCTCAGGAACTTATAAAGAAAGTTAAACTAAAGTGCTGCGGAATTAAGGTTTTATATTATCATCAATAGCAAATAGTTATGAGTCTACAAGTACAAGGCTTGTCGTACATCCATCCCAATAAAGACATACTGTTCCAAAACATTAGCTTCTCTGTAACTTCGGGAGACAAACGCGCCATTATAGGGAATAATGGCATAGGTAAATCGACACTTCTAAAGATATTGGCTGGCAGACTTGCCCCGTCGGCCGGTACAGTGCTGTGCGATGACCGTCTCTATCTCGTTCCTCAGCATTTTGGTCAATACAATGATCAGACAGTGGCAGAAGCATTAGGCCTTTCGAAAAAGCTTCAGGCACTGTCTGCCATCTTGGGCGGACGAGGGACAGAGAATGACTTTGCTGTTCTCAATGACGAATGGGACCTTGAGGAACAGATATTAGCTGCCTTCACTAAATGGGGCATAGACTATATTACTCCGGATATGTCTCTGGCCTCACTTAGCGGAGGGGAGAAGGCCAAGGTGTTTCTTGCAGGAATCGAGATATTCAAGCCTGACATGATCCTGATGGACGAGCCTACCAATCATTTAGACATGAAAGGCCGGGCCCAGCTCTATGACTTTGTCCAGAAGACGAACAGCGCCACAGTCATTGTCAGTCACGATAGGGCTTTGCTGAACCTGATGCCGGGCATCTTTGAGATG
Organism: Prevotella sp. P4-67; assembly: GCF_002251325.1. Taxonomy (NCBI): domain Bacteria; kingdom Pseudomonadati; phylum Bacteroidota; class Bacteroidia; order Bacteroidales; family Prevotellaceae; genus Prevotella; species Prevotella sp. P4-67. Next base: position 171,667 of record NZ_NPJL01000033.1, on the reverse strand, counting down.
TCATCCACTGGCATGCAGTTCTATCCAATGAACTACTCTCAATACAAGGAGACTGTTGATGCAGAGTATGCCGCTAAAGTCGCAAGTCTTCAGAACGAGCAGAAAGAACTGAAGAAAGCTGAGAAATTGGCACAGAAGACCATGGAACGGCAGCAGAAACATGCCTCAAGGGGAGAAAAGCACAGTGCAGGACAGGGTATAGCCCGCATAGCCATGGGGAACAGACGTGACAGCTCGGAAGCAGCAACCTCTCATCTGAACAAAGTTCAGCAGGAGAAACTGCAAAGGATGAGTCAGGAGGTACATGAGATACGGGCATCCATCAGCGATGACAAATCCGTGAAAATCAATATCAGCAATTCTGATATGCATGGAAGCAAACGGCTGATAGAAGCTGATGGCTTAACTTACAGATACGAAGGGCGGAATGTCTTATGGCAGGATGATCCATTGAGTTTTTCAATCTCAAGCGGCGAGCGGATCTGGCTTCAAGGTGATAACGGAAGTGGCAAAACTACATTGCTCAAACTGATTGCAGGTTCCTTACAGCCCACCACTGGAAAGATATGGCGAAGAGGTTCATTGAATATCTTGTATCTCGACCAGGAGTATTCCTGTATTGACAATGACAAGACCGTATATGGTCTGCTGGAAAGCTGCAACAGTAAGAAGCCCGAGCATGAACTGAAAATGCTTCTCAACCGCTTTATGTTTACAGCTCAGACGTGGGATAAGAAATGCGTATGCCTGAGTGGCGGCGAGCGGATGAAACTGGCCTTGTGCTGTCTGCTCATCGCAGAGAAGGCTCCGGATATCATCATCGCTGATGAGCCGACAAACAATATAGACATCTCCTGTATGGATATATTGGCTGACACGTTGAAGAATTATATCGGGACATTGCTCATCGTCAGTCATGATGAACAATTCATTCATGATATTGGCATCAAACGGATAATCAGTATTCATTAAATCTTCTTTATGAACACTAAAGCAACGGCAAGAAAATATTAATTTTAGCTATCATATTTTTCCTTGTCAAATGAATGTTGTAATTTTGACATCGATAAACAAAAGAACTACGAATATGTTGAAAGAAGTTAGCTATAAGGATCTGAAGTTCAATCCGTTCAGACTTATCGGTGATGAATGGATGCTGGTAACCGCCGGGAATGAGAAAGACGGCTGCAACACGATGACAGCCTCATGGGGCGGTATCGGATGCCTGTGGGGTCACAACGATCCGGTGGCGACCATTTACCTTCGCCCGTCGCGATACACGAAGGAGTTTGTTGACAAAGAGGATCATTTCACGCTCTGTGTCATGGATAAGTCGTTCAAGAAGCAGATGGCTTATATAGGCTCTGTGTCGGGCCGTGATGAGGACAAGATAGCAAAGACAGGTCTGACACCAGTCTATGCCAATGGTACTACCTACTTTGAGCAGGCAAAGCTCGTGCTTGTATGTAGGAAAATGTATGCCCAGGAACTCAAGGAAGAGGATTTCTTCTATAAGGAGACTGTGGATCAGAGTTACCCTCAGAGAGATTTTCACACGATGTACATCGGCAAGATAGAGAAGGTGCTTGTCCGCGATGATGAATACCTCGGCTGAGGTCATGAGCTATGAGCAAAAAGACAGAATACAAGCAGAAGAATGAGCGGTTTATGCTTGATCTTCAGAATAAAGAGGGCATTCATAAGTTGCCGAAAGGGATATTGTATGAGGTGGTGGCTGCGGGTAGTGGAAGTCAGCATCCCGGCCCTCGCAGCATTGTGACGTGCAACTATAAGGGTTACCTTATCAACGGGCATGTCTTTGACGACAGTTGGCAGCGTGGTTATCCTGAGGCTTTTCGGGTAAGCGACCTCATTGAGGGCTGGCAGATAGCCTTGCAGGCCATGACTCCTGGGGACAAGTGGAAGATCTACATTCCTTATCAGATGGGTTATGGCATACGGACGGATGGTGACATTCCCGGCTGTTCTACGTTGATATTTGAGATGGAACTAATAAGTATTGCATAATGAAGAAGATAATTGCTCTTTTGCTTGGTTTGCTTGGCCTGACAACCAATGCCAGTGCACAGTCTGACAGTATCAAGACTGTTGATGCTGCTCAGTTCGCAGAATTCATCAAGTCTGACTCCGTATTCCTTGTAGACGTCCGCACGGCTGAGGAGTATGCTGCCGGACATATCCCTAATGCCAAAAACGTTGATGTTCTGAAGTCAGACTTCAAGGATCGAGTAGAAACTTTGTCCAAGAATAAAGAGATTGCAGTCTATTGCCGTTCCGGCAAGCGTAGTCTCATGGCTGCCAACACCCTTGCTAAAATGGGATATAAGGTTATCAACCTCCGTGGCGGATGGAAGGAATGGCAGCAATTCATTCAAAAGAAATGAAGGAGTTCAGCATATATTTGCTCATTGTCAACATCTTTACCTTCATCGTATATGGTGTTGACAAGCTGAAGGCCAAGGAACATTGGTGGCGCATCTCCGAAGCGACACTGCTGTTTCTTGCTGTCGTAGGCGGCAGTGTCGGAGCATGGGTAGGAATGAAGGTGTGGCATCATAAGACGATGCACAAGAAGTTCAAGTATGGAGTGCCTATCATACTCCTCCTGCAGGCGGTACTCTTCTGCTATATCGAATATAAATGCCATTAGGAGGAGGCTGAGGTACAGATCAAAGGGCTGCTTCCGTCTCTCTTACAAAGTCTGCACAGAAGGTGACCTTGCCGTCATACTCCTTTACGAGTGGTATGAACAGCATGCTGCTATGCGACTTTGGGTCAGCTATCAGGTAATGTTCAGGCTTGTCGATACCCTTCAGAGCACTTTTGATTGCCGTACGAGTTTTTGAGATGGCATTATTGAAGAACTGCTGGAATGTCTCATCAGACTTCGATTCAAGCTTAGCGATATCGAAGTTATTATACAGGACGCAGCCCACATTGTAGTAGTTGTCCAAATGATCCTGTCTGACACTGCTCCGGTTGATGCCGTTCTTTGCCATGAGCAGGAGTATATAGAAGATCTTGGCACTGCGTTCCTTGAAGTCTACAACATGACGGCTTCCGTCGCCGTCGACAATAACGACATCATACCTTCCTCTTACACCTCTGCCAATGCTGTTTTTTACAACCTCAATGGTACACAGTGGCTCGGGGCTGGCATCCCGGAGCATGTAGGCGAGCAATGCTTTGTCCTTTTCTTCTGGAGTCATGTTCTTGATGCGGTTAAGTAAGATAGTCTTAGTGTCTGTCATGGTGTCGATCGTTAGTATTACTACCACAACTATAGTGCTATTTATATAATAGCGCGCAAGTTTTATACGTATTATTTCTCAAGACGCTTTATTTTGAGGCCTTACCATTGCTGATAATTCAGAAATTGTGTATCTTTGTAAAAGCATATATAGTATTGATAGGTAGAATTTCATTGAGTTCGGGACATAAATCAGTATGATAAAGAAACGGATAGAACAGCTTCTCGATGCACTGAACAAGGGCATCTATGAGAAGGAAAACGAGTTAGCCTTGTCACTGTTGGCAGCTGTGGCCGGGGAGAGCATCATCCTGCTTGGCCCTCCGGGTGTGGCAAAGAGCATGGTGGCACGAAGGCTGTCGAAAGCTTTTGCCGGTGCCCGCTCTTTTGAGTATCTCATGTCGAGGTTCTCTACGCCCGACGAGATCTTCGGTCCCGTGAGCATCAGTAAACTGAAGGACTCCGACGATTACGAGCGTGTCACCGAAGGCTATCTCCCTACAGCCGATGTCGTCTTTCTCGATGAAATATGGAAAGCCGGACCGGCGATCCAGAACACCTTGCTCACGGTTATCAACGAGAAGGTCTTCCGTAACGGCAACCGACTTGTCAGCCTGCCGCTGAAACTGCTCATTGCAGCCAGCAACGAGCTGCCGGCACAGGGCGAAGGACTGGAGGCGCTTTGGGACCGTCTCATCATCCGCCTGGAAAGCAAGAGCATCAAACAGGACGATAACTTCGACAAGATGCTGCTGGATGATGGCAACGAGGAAATCACTGTCCCTTCTGAGTTACTGATAACCAATGACGAATATACCAACTGGCATAAGAGAATCAGTAAGATTGGCGTGAGTCAGGATGCCCTTCATATCATCCATCAGATCCGCAAGTCACTGCAGTCCGTTGCCATTGATGGTACCGATGAGCGCCGGTCCGTTTATGTCAGTGACCGCCGCTGGAAAAAGATCGTCAACCTGCTTCGTACGTCAGCCTTCCTTCAGGACAGAGAGTCGGTGGAGCCGGAGGATCTTCTGCCGGTTTACAACTGTCTGTGGCAAGAGCCGGAGGAGCGGGATGAGATACGGCGTATCGTCATCCGTGGAACCTTCATGTCCTTCAGTGAGCGCTTGGCGAAAATGAAAAAGGCATTGGGGAGAGATATCAAGATTGCCCGGGCTGCAAGAGCAGCCAACCGCATCTCCAGTCGAAAGATCGAGCGTGATGCGGATAAGAAGCTCTATGATGAGTTCTATTACAAGCTTGTCGGTTACCCGGAGGGTGACTGCTATATCATGGCCTGCGACTATCAGAGTCTGCCACAGCATGGTACGGATGAACTGGATATGGAGGGTATTCTTTATCAGGACAGCAAGCGTAAGAACGTTAATATTCTCCGCACCTATGACGGCTCCTTCGGTGCTCCGCTTGGTAGTGCTCCCGTCATGCTCAACCGTGATGACGACCATGTCTATATTCTCGGTGACTGCTATGCCATTGAGAAGACGAAAGAGATGAAGCTCCCGTTAGGGGCAGAACTGCAGGACATCGGACGCAACTACGAGCAGGAGATAGACGCTCTCGCTGATGACCTGAAGGAAATGGAGAAACGTATCAGCGACAACCTCTTCATTGCCGAGGACGACAAGAAGAGAGTGGGGGAGTACGTAAGGGAAATCTATCGTGATGTAGCATTCACGCGACAGGACACACAGAAGCTCTATGACTGATTTATCTGATCATCTCAAGCTGGAAGACAGTGACATGCTCACTGCCGGAGAGAAGTACTTTGCACGGTTCACGCAGAACTACAGCGGGAACAGCAAGGAACTGTCTTATTACTTCAGCATGCTCAACTATTTTTGTGAGACCGGAGAGATAGCCGGACAGGGAATTGCATGGCCCGAAGATGAGCCGTGGCGCGAGTACAAAGACCCGATGCTGCAGTATCTTGCCAGACTGATGAGTGATCCGGAGGTGAAGGTCCGAGTACTCTCGAGCCAGATGTGTGTCAAGATCTTTTTTACCACAGTAGGACGGTTTATTGTTGATTGCATGCACCACCAGGCGTTTCTCTCACAGACAATGCGTGTCGAGGCAAATAAGATGGGGGAGGTGGAGAATCTGAGTCAGGGAAAACAGGATCATTGGCAGAAATGGATTTCTTCCATCGGTGAGAAACATGAAGACGATGGCTTCGACGGTGAGTTCTACAGGCGTATGTTCAGTGATCAGATAACTCAGGAGAAAAAAGACAAGCTGCTTGACGACTGGGGCAAGAGTATCACCGAGCATCTAAGGCAAGAGGAAGAAAAGCATATTGCCGGACGCGGCACCAATATGAAGCAGAATCTTCAGCGGATGTTCGAAGATGTCCACAAGACGCTGAAAGACGAGAGCGTCAGCGACGAGCAGGCTGTACAGGCATGGAAGATGATGGATGGCAGGTGGTCGGAGTCTGAGTTTATGCGCCGGCTGAGTCTTATCCGTTTGCAGGACCGCTATCCGCAGCTTCATGAGGCTGTGATGAAGTTGGGACGTGTGGCTGACAGCAGCGGCCGCGACCGTCTGGCTGTGAATGAAGGCAGCCGAATGAAGATCAGTCACTCCTCGGGCAGCGACATTGAGGGTATTACTATTGGCAACGACCTGAACAGTCTTTTGCCGATAGAACTCGCCACCTATGCCGACAAGGACATGGAGAATGTATTCTATTATCGCTATACCCGTCACCGTCTTCAGACATTCGACTACAAGTCAAAGATGTCGAAACCGACCCGCAAGCTCAGTTTCCAGTCAGCCCGTCGGTTGGCTGCATTTTTTCTGTGTGCAAGGATGGTCTATTCGCCACCGATGGAGGGGCGGTTAGCACCGCTCGCCTCCAGATAGTCGTTTACTGCGTCACGCATGGTGAACTCTCTCATGCCTGTCTTTGCCCAGTAGATAAGGGCATCAACAGCGGCTTTTCTTGCCTTGCTGTATTCGTTGTCTGTCATGATTCTGATGTTTTGAGTTTTCTAAAAAAGTGTGATGCATATCCAAATGGTGATTTCAACAAAGATGATAGACCAACTTAGGAAAGCCAAGCCGAACATCCAGGCATAGGTGCTACCGTTGAAGTATGCACCCTCCTCGATATTGCGGATTCGTTTAAGCTCTTTCTGCTGGTGAGTGAACAGGTCGTTTATCCGCTTCTCATGCTCGTCAAGGGCTTGCTTGAAAGCAGAAATGGCGGTGTTGTTCCGCTTATCCAACTGGGCAACTCCTTCATCGTTGATGCCGACTTTGAGGTTGCTCTGCTCTGCCTTGACTATGGCATGGCATATACTATCCACGATGTTGTCCGTGCTCCTGTGGGCAGCCATAAGTGCCACTTTCGTTGATTCCAACCTCCGATAGGCATTGCCCAGTTCCTCCTTTGCCTCATAGAGTGCTTTCTTGGCTGATTCAATCTCTTTCAGGGTCACTTTGATTTCTTCCTTGCCACTCTCGATGTTCTCGTCCTCCTGCATCTGATTGTACAGGTTAAGCACATCCTGTGTGGCATCTTTCTTGTTTCTTCCCATACCGTTCTTGTTTGAAAAGTTATCGTTTCATGCCTCTCTTTATCGGCTTGCAGAGTGTGTTTGCTTGCATTGCGCAACGTCTTGCCCATTCACGGTCATCATCGTCCTTATCACGTCCCCAGCCACTGCCAGGACTGCCACCGCCACCACATGACTCAGACATCGATGTGGCAGCATCAAGGTAGTTCATGAAGAGCAGCATGGCTACATTCAGAATGTCAGTGTGGCTTGCGGATCCATTCTCGGGAACTTCGATACAACTGTTCATCGTGTCGTAAGCAGTTCTCGGCATGACTATGCTGAAACGCTCACCATCGACTTCAATAATCTTTCTCAATCCGGCAGGAAGGTCAGGTTTGGCAACATTGCTTGTACGAGACAGACCACCTTGCGATGCCGTATTTCTGCTGTCCAATGTGGTAGCGTTTGAAACAGAAGGAGAAGGTCTTTGACCAACTGCAACAGGTGTTGGCTGAGGGTGCAGCTTGCGGAAGGTATTCCCGATTTTCGATGCGGTGAGATTCCTTCCTACACCCAGTTCGGAAGCCTTGATGGTAGTTTTTCCGAACTTGAAGCGGTAGCCATGCACCCTGCCTTGACCATTCTTGTCACGGATAAGCTCGATGTCATATCCCTTTGCCCTCAATCGGTCGGCATATTCATCCCAATCAAAGAACGGCATTGAACGCAGCACATCCATACAGGCTTTGGTCACCTCTGCAATGCGTTCCTGACGAATATCCATGGCATCCTTCCAACCATGACGCTGATTGATGGCTTTCGCAGCCATCACGGCACGCTCACCGATGAACTTCACATCATTGAGATTACCGTCCATGTCGATGCGGTTCACCACCAGATGCAGGTGGGGAATGCCACTCTTGGAGTCACGGTGAAGGGCGGCAAAATATTGTGAGTTGGCTATGTTGGTCGGCTTGACCGAAGTTGCAGCCTTGCCTTTCTTCTTGCCGATGTGGTTCACCTTGGAGATACCATCCATCTCACGAATGAACTCGTCAAGGAATCTTCTCCAGTCCTCCATAGTCCAGTTACGTGCCTCCTCCTCAGATGGGGAAAGCTCAAAGCGGATGGACGTCAGTTCGATGGGCTTCTTGGCATACCTCTGCTTGAACATGGACTGATGCAGCACCATCTCGTCCCACATGCCCATCGGCGGCAGACCCTCGCTGAGATGGTTGGTCTTGACGATGTCCGCGCGATTGTTTTTGGTTGCGTAATTGGTCATTGCCTGACCATGCTGAATTGCTGACGCTTTTGCTATCATAACATATCCAAGAATTTGTCTCTAATGCGGCTCAATTCCTCTATCAGGGTGTTGATGCCTTGAAGCCAACGTTCCATGAAGTCGGCTCTCTTGAAGAGTTTTAGTCTCTCGGTCTGTGGCAGGGCATGAAGCGCATTGCGCACATAAACCAGTTCAGACCTTGCCCCGATTAAGCCCTTCAAGGCTTCCTCCTGCTCTGCGGTCATGGGTAGGGATGGCTTGTGTCCGATGCCTAAGTCATGAAGATATGTGCTCTTGCTCCTGCCTGACAGTCGGGCATTATGTACTACCAAGTCGTAGTGTTCTTCTGTGAAACGAACGTCAATGTGTCTGGTCTTCGGAGGTCTCTTCTTTGAGGTTTTCTCCGTGTTGTTATTCTTGTCTTTTGTCATTGTAGATGGGGTTTATAAAGTTTATACTTGATATAACAGGACAGCCAATGTGAGCCTGCGAACATTCAAGAATGCCAGTAGGAAGCGGTGGGCGAAGCGAAACCGTCTGACACTGGTACTTCTTGTTTAGACCTCCGAAAAAAAACTACGGCTAATAGAGGTAGCGGCTTCTGGATAGCTTGCCTGTCGGGAACGTCAATAGTCGAAATAAGGGAAAAGTAGAGATGACATCATGAGTGACTTGGGGTGATATGCGCGCCATGTCTCTCCGTGTGATCCTCGCATCGTCCTTCATGGGGCGGTGGCTGCAAGAGGTTGCCCTCGTCATCATAGACAGGAGACGGCAGCAACTCAATGGGTGATGCCCCTTCTCCTTGATTGCAGTCATCTTCTGACGGCTGTCCAACCTCATACTCAAAATGGTCATCACCTTCCTTTTCCCTTTGTTTGAAGTCTTGTGGTATCGGAGAAGGATCTGAAAGTCCATCCCCGATAACATGAGAATTAACGAAAGGGGAAGAGGTATTATAAGAGGCAGGAACATGGGGCTGCAGAATGTCAGTAGTGGCAGGATTGACGCTGCTGTCTTTCTGCTGACCTATGCCATTGGAAAGATTGCCTTCCGAAGAGCAAGCGGTATCGGATGGGACATTGGACACCGATTCCTCTTGGGTGGCGGAAGTCACGGATTGACGGTTGTAGAAGGGGTTCTTGATGGCTTCCTTGATGCCGTCAACGTACCAGAAGGCGATGCATAGTATCGTATGTATGGAGGTGCGGTTGTTCCTCTCGGTTGAGAGGATGCCCACCTGATTGAACAGTTCCACCACCTTTGCCGCTGTCTTGCGGTCACACTTCCAAAGGGCAGACAGCTCAACGGTAGAGATGGCAAACTGCCCGATGGAGAGAGAAGCGGAGAAGCCTGTCTTCAGATAAACACTTGGCTTGGTGGATGCCATTGATACAAAAGTGCCGAAGGCGGTCATGCGGTGGAAGCCCTGCCTGTCATCCTTCAAGAAATCGAGCTGTTCCTTGGTCAGCAGGATTCCGTATTTTATGCTTTGGTTACTCATCTTGAAAAACTGATTATTAGTGAAACGGATTACTCAGCAAAGAAAGAATGAATAGTTTCTCTTTCCCCTTTCGTAAAAAGTAGATTACATGATTCTCTTATCCGTCATGCCATTCTTCCCCATCAGGATTTTTCTCGCCCTTGACCCTCTTCATGGAGGCAGGCTTGTTCTTCTTGCTTTTCTGCAACATTGCCAGATGAGCCTCGAAGTCTGCCTGTTCCTCCTGGGTCGATTCGTAAGGCTTGTCCCATGAGCCACCTGCCTCAATCCATTTTATCAGCTGGTCTTTGAAGAAGTAGAGCGTGTTCCCTCTCTTGTAGAAAGGAATGCGCCTTTCAGATGTGTAAGCATAAAGCGATGAGACTTTCTTTCGGACGAAGGCACTTGCCTCTCTGATGTCCATAAGAACATGGTCATTCTCGCTCGGAGCATTGCCTATTCTCTGACCAATGTCATCAAGACGAGTCATCATCGTATTGACCTTTGTCAGAAGTTCGCCAACTGCACTGGGCAGTTGGTCGAACGATAATGATTTGTTTTCTTCCATTTGTTATCCTGATTATGTTTTTCACTTATGTCTGGTCACTCTCTTCCTTTGTTGGTATTTTGAGCGAGATACGTTCTGCCGCATCACGTTTGAGTTCGTCCACCACATCGGCATACACCTGAGTAGTGGCAAGATTGCTATGGGTAAGCAGCTTGCTCACGGTGTAGATGTCCGTTCCCTCTGCCAACTGCAAGGTGGCAAAGGTATGACGGAAGCAGTGGAAGGTGATGTGTTTCTCGATGCCGGAAGCCTTTATCCACGGTTTGAGATACAATGCCACTGTACTGTTCGTGAGATTCTTGAACACCTGTCCAGTGCTTCGCTCGCCACAGAGCTGCAAAGCCTCTTCGCTGATAGGCAGGATTGCAGCGGTGGAAGTCTTCTTTGTGATAATGTCCATTCCCCAGCCGCCATCAGCCAACTTGACGATATTCTCCCACTGGAGTCTGATGCAGTCAGAAAGGCGAAGACCTGTAAGGCAGGAGAAGAGACCTGCACGGCGAAGGACATCACTCTTGCAAGGAGTCTGAGACAACTGCAACAACTCTTCCTTGGTGAGGAACTGCCGCTTGTTGCCATGAGCCTTGGCACGCACAAGTTTCTTGGCGATATTCTCTTTGAGCAGTCCGTCCTCGTATGCGATGGCAAGGATGCACTTCAACTTGGTAAGGTTGTTGTTGGCTGTTGTTCCCATCATGCGCTTGCCGTTGTGCATACAGGCATCCGACAACAGGTAGTCGAGGAATCCCTGGCAGTACGGAACGGTAAGGTCGCAGAAGCGGCACTCGCCATGCGTGTAATTGTGGAAGTGCATGTAGGCGGTTGCCCAGTTCTGGCTGCTGCCACGCTCAATCATGAGGTTCTTGAAATATTCCAAGAAGCTCTCCTTGCCCTTGTTGCGGTCGAGGAAGCCATACTCCTCATTGATGATGGACTCAGTCCTGCGGCACTTGATGATTTCCGCTTTCTGAATCATACTTTTGTTGTACTCCTGCTGAAAGCGTTCAACAGGGTTGGTGTAGATGTAAAGACCAAGGTACTCCCTGCGTGAGAGCTTGCCTGTCTTCGGGTTGCGGATTGGAGGATAGAAATCCAGATAGAGGGAAGTCTGTCCGTTCTTGATAGGTCGTTTCCGCACGGTGACCTTTGTACAAATGTTCGTCATATTGTTATTCTTTTATTATTCTTACCGATGTGTATCTGTGGATGCGAATAGCCATGGTCGCAACGCTTTAACTCTCAAATCCGATGCAAAGTTAGATTGCCGTGAAAAGAGAAAAGCAAAGATGGCTTCAAATACAGCCAGAATTTAACCTGAATTTGCTTTTGAGTATGATTTTACGCTCAAAATCAGACTAAAAGCAGGTATTGGATGCGTTTTTTGTCTTATATCCGTTACTCTGCGTTGTGGGTTTGTTTCGACCGACATGGATGGGTGCTGCATAGCAATTGCAACGGCATGGGTCGTATATGAGTTTGTTTGAACCATCTCTTGACTTGTGTCTCACTTCCGTTTTGCCTTGGTCGTAGTACTGCTTTTCTCTGCCTTCTTGCGTGCAGCCTCCCAGTCTGCTTTCAGATAGTAGTTGGCTCTTCCGCCTTTGAACTTTCGGATTCTCACTCCATGGGTCTCCGCAAATCTGCGTACCTGTGTCTTGCCTAATCCGTAGAGTTTCATGATGTCGAAGCAGGTGTACCAGTCATCGGAAATGTTCTTACCCTGTTCTTCATTATAAAGCCCGATAACCCTTTCCACGTCTTCTTTCTTGAAGCAGGTCGTTCCCCATGCGTGAACTGACTGGAGTTGGTAACGATTGCGGACTTCATAGAATCTTCCATACTTGATATTAAAGGTGCTCAACACCTCTGCCATTGTGTAATGGGTGTCGTGGGTTACTCCATCAGGTGCTCTTTCACCAGCCCTGGGAGTCTTGCGACACTTTGCCAACTTGTTGACTGAGCCAGTCTCGGCATCTTTTAGCCTCTGTGCTTTCTTGGACGTTGCTCCTTCTAACGATAGGGAAGAAGGGAGAACCACCTGATAACCTTGTCCCTTGGCTATTTCAAGAAGGTCTTGCAAATAGATCCTGGTCATGCGTGTACCGAAATTTACGGCTCTTAGCCTGCCTTGACGAATAAGACTGCGTACTGTCTTGACGCTGATGCTTACTGCCTGCGCTGTTTCCTCTACGGACATCAGCACGATTGGAATGCGAGTTGTAGTATTCATTTTTACCGTTATTTTTGAATTTTGCAGTGACTCATGGGGGATGGTCCTTGACGGAAACTTTTAAGAGGAAACAAGGGGAAATAAGAGGAAATAAGAACCCTCATTAAGAACCGTGTGTCCCTCTGCCCATGGTACAACCGTGGTACAAAATTACTATAAACGGATGAAACTCGCAATAGGCGGTTGGAGCGTTATGTTAATGAATATGTATTGAAAATGAGCTATTTATGACGTTTCTCTAAGTTTTGTTTGGAGTTCTTTTCGATGCGTTTTAGTCCATATGACATGCATGTGGAACGACTTACCGCTACCAGATGGGCCAAGGCAGAAAAAGTTTGAGTTATCCGTAATCTTGTTTTTGCCTTCCTTGCCGCTGATGTCAATGGCTACTGGCACACCTTGCCTGTCCGTATAGTATATTTTAAGAGGTGTGTCCTCACTGTGCTGAATATGCTCCTTGTACATCAAACAAGCAGCAGCATCGCTCAAAGTGAGGAAACGGTCATAGTCCTGGTTCATTCCATAACAGTTGCCGGGGAAGGAGTTAACGAACAGCTCCAACTGGTTATAGGCTCGTTTGCTGATATGAATGCCAAGGCGACCAAAAGCATTCTCCAGATGGTTCGTACATTTTTGAATGTCGGCATCCTTGGGAACACCTACAATCAAATTGAAATGGGTATATACAAGCTGTTTGTTCTCTCTGGCTATAACATCCTGAACCTTCTTGATGTCCTCAACAGCAATCAGATTACTTGGATTGGGCATACTGGAATGGCGGTTCTTCTTTTTTTCCAACAATGCCAGTTCACGTTTTTGATTAGGCATGAAGAACATCTGGTTATAGACAACCACGTCTGCTGAAGGGATGCTGTCAACCAAAGACACAAGATCGACAGGCATAGCGACGTTATTCACTTCAATATTGGTGAACGGCCTGACAATCGAAGGGATGTTGATGCAGTCCACGTCAACAAGGCTATACACCTTGCATCGACGATCGCCCATGGAAATGGTCTCGTCATCGACCTTGAAGTTGGTCATCGACACAATCTTGTCGTTAAAGTTCATAGAGAAATAGCGGTCAACATAAAGACGCGCTTCTTCACCACCCAAATAGGTGGAATCTACACCGCTGTCCTTCAGGAGGTCTTTAACCTTGCGAATCTTTACAAGGAAATCTCGCCATTTCTTGCTGTCAAAGGACAATAGACGGCTCTTTTTGTTCTCCTGAGTGATAATCAGATAAGTCTGGCTGTCTGTATAGGTACGGCCAGTAAAGTATCGGAAATAGCTTTCAGAAAGAAACTCATGATTATCTGAGGTCTCATCCTTGAACTGCTTCCTGACAAACACATCCTGCTTGTGTATGGCATAACCTTCTCCAAGCGTCTGTGCAATAGCCGTAAGCAAATGAGTGAACTCATAGTAGCTGTCAATATTGGCTGAGTACTTTTGAACGGGATTCTCAATCTTGATTATAGCCGAATATTCACCAGTCTTCGTGTAGAGAACACCAATACCATCTACATCCTCGATGGAGAAGTAGATGTCCTGGAATATCTTCTTGCGCTTACCGCCAGTTCCAAAGGCATAGACAGAAATGGCCATGCCTATGAGTATCGCGGTAAATGCTATGATGACATATAGAATCATTCTTATCTCCAAATTAAGGCAGACTCACCCTGTCGAAGGGGCGAGCCTACCGATTACATTTATTCAGATTTCAATACACTTGCTCATTAACTACACTCGATGAAAATTACATTCTTCGTGAACAAGCGTAGATAAACACACCGTGGTCTTCTTTCTTTGTGTGCAGACCTTTCTTCTGTTTGAAGAAGATAAGTCCGGCACCAGTGCAGAGAGAAACAGCAAGAACAATCAGACCAACAACAAATCCAAAGATGCAGTAGGCAATGATGAAGCCAAGAATGGCACCGCCAACAGCGCAAGCTGCCCATGTGATGTAACGCCCTTGGATGCCCATGAACTCCAGAGGCTTCTGAAGTCCCTTGAACATTGGGTAACTGACATATTCGTTGTGTTCTGTTCCTGCTGCCATAGTGTGTATCTACGCTTGAATCTGGTTTAGAGACCAAAGAAGAGAGGCAGAGCCTGTGCAGCTGCAACGAGGAAGATGCAAGCACCGACAACCATCATAATCTTCTTCTTGAGAATCTGCTTCCGAATTGTAAAGTGCTGAATATCAACACTCCCAAAAAGCAAAAAGTACCAAAAGAAACAAACTGGAAACAAAAATTTCAAAAACCCCAAAATGAAAACATCTGCTTAACATATCTTAACACGGAAATGAACGGAAATTTTCATTTTCTATCATTTTGTGCTGCGTTCCTGAAGGTGCAAAATCAGGTATTGTGAACCTTATTGTCGTTTCAGCAATCAGGTTGAAAAAATGGCTTTAGTTGGAAAAATGTGCACGAAAAGTGGGCTTTTCAGGTGGCATTTTATAGTATTTTCTGCGAAAATACAGTTGTATGTTTAACTTTCTACGTATAAGTCTCTTTAGTCTCACGGAATTTTATTAACTTTGCACCAAAGTTTATTTTAATTGCAATTTTATGGTCACTTATTTTGATGCATGTGAGATTCTTGAAATGCTGTCTGAAGCATCTGTAAAGGTGTTTCTGGACGGCGGTTGGGGTGTCGATGCACTTATAGGCAGAGAAACAAGAATACATAACGACATCGATCTGTTCGTAGAGAAGAAAGACTATGGTAAGGCCATATCCGTGATTACCTGGAAGGGATACAGAGAAGTTGTAATGGACTATACGACCGATAGCCATACTGTCTGGAAAGATGACAACGGAAGAATAATCGATCTGCATTGTTTCGAATATGTCGAAGATGGAATTCTATATGACGGATACACTTTCCCAAGCGAAACTTTCTCAGGTAAAGGAAATATCGGGAATATTGAGGTAACATGCATAAACCCGGAGGCACAGGTACAGTTCCATCTTGGATATGAATACGATGAAAATGATGTCCACGACGTCCTGTTATTATGCAGAACTTTCAATCTTGAGATACCGGAGCAATATAAAACTCACATCTGATTCAATATGCTATGATTACTGATAGTTATGATATTGAAACTGAACCAATGATCAATCTGTTTGATTTCTACGGCAGACGTGGAGATTTTGCAGATATATGCCTGATAATATTCTCGAAGGAGATTCATCGGCATTTACTTGATTCCTACGAATCTGAAATTATTGCAACTATGCCGGCTTGCAATGGCGATACGCATATCTATAAAACAACTTATAAAGGAGTTACGATAACTTTCTACCTGTCAGGAATAGGTTCAGCAGTAGCATCCTCTCAATGTCATCTTGCAAGCTGGCTAACTGGAGCATCAAAGTTCATTATGTTCGGTTCCTGTGGCAGTCTTGACCGTACAACCACACAAGGTAGATTTATCATACCGACACAAAGTTACAGAGGGGACGGGTGTTCATATTATTTTGCAGCACCATCCGACTATATTGATATAGCCGCAAGCAAGGAACTTTCCATAATTTTCGACAAATTATCTGTACCATATATTACAGGTAAAATATGGACGACAGATTCGATGATCAGAGAAACAAAAGGACTTGTACGCAAACGTATGGAAGAAGGGTGCATCGCTGTAGAAATGGAATTGGCTGGAGTTCAATCTGTGTGCGACTTCTACAATTTGAAGTTGTATGCTTTTTTTGAAACAGGTGACATTTTGGATACAAATGGATATGAAGCCAAAGGCTTGAACAATGCCAACCATAGTTTAAACAAACTTTATATTGCTTTAGAAACGGCAACCTACATCTGAAGTATATCAGAATTGTAAATTCCCATTTAGCGGACTATATAAAAAGTATTCCATAACCATCTATACGTGGTTTACGGAATGCTTACTTTATAACAATTAGGTTTACACTCGTTTATTTTGACGGTGCAAAGTTACTCATGCTATCTGGCTCCCACAACGGGCAATAGTGCACATTTTCAAGAAAATGACGTTTTCAAGAAAAAAAATATCCCTACAAACTTAGACTATGCCAAGTTTCGTAGGGATTTTGGAGGGTATAAACATTAGATTACTTTGTCCAGTGGTAGTGACTGTCGAGCATCAGGAAGATAGCCAAGCCGAAAATAACGAGTCCAAGGACAAAGAAGAACCAGAAGAAATACTGCACATAGTGTCCGAGGTAGGTTCCGTCGTACTCCTTGTACCTTTCCTGAACCCTTCTACGTTCTTCATAAAACATTTGATTGACCTCACGGATATGCTTCTGCATCTGAGTGGTCATCCATTCATGTTGTTTGTCGAACATGTCCTGAATCTTCTTCCAGTCAACATCATCGACTCTGACTGAAACCTTCAACTTGATTGGGGCATCCTTCAGAACATTGTCAATGTGGGTATTGATGGTGTCAACCTTACCACTGATAGTGTCAACGGCATTGCCAAGAGCAGTCTGAGCTGAATTGTACTTACGGATGGCAGACTCCAGTTGAAGAGTTGCATTGATCCAAGTGTTGGTCGCTTTGTCAATGTTCTCACTCAACTGCCTGAGTTCAGGCGCACGACTGACAACAGCATCCTCGGCATCATGCTCTTCAATCTCTTCCTGGACTTCGTTCATCATGTCATCGAAGTCAGGCTTCTGCTCGTCATCTTCGATGAGTTCTTCTACATGTTTTGTTCTTCTCATTGATATGTAGGATTTGTCTAACGGTGGAATGAACGTCTTTTCTGCGGTGGCTTGCACATTGAATGAGCCATCTGGAGGCATCTGCGAGCCCTCTCACGCTCGTCTTCGTCATCATCCTTGCCCCAACCAGACGAAGGAGCAGAACCACCACCGCCACAAGATTCGGACACTGTTGTTGCAGCATCAATCATATCAAGGAAGAGAAGCATACCAACATGAGAAATGTCCTCTCTTGCTGCAGTCATATCAGAGTCAGGAACCTGAGCCTCATTGAGGAAGATGTCCTTGACCGTGTTCGGAATCCAGATTCTCTTCATTTCACCGCCAACGTTGAAACTGAAAGCAGTCTTGGTAGCAACAGGCAATGGCTTAGAATTGGACTGGGTAGGTTTCGTTGTTTGAGCAACTGGGCGAGCAGGGCGAGCCGGAGTGATGGAAGGTGAAGCAGGTCGCATCTTGACCTGAGTAGGCTTGGGATGCATCTTCTTCCAAGTGGCTTCAAGCTGTGATACCATGAACCTTCGACCGATGGCAGAAGCCTTGAATACTGAGGCATTTTTGCCGATGGTATAGCCCACAAGTTTGCCATTAGTATTGTCATACTTGGGCTTGACCTCATAGCCCTTCATGCGAAGCAAATTGAAGTATTTGTCAATGTTAAAACTATCCATCTTCTGAAGGGTATATTCGCAAAACTCCGCAATCTCATCCTTGCGCATATCACGAACCTCCTGAGGTTGCTCCCAACCATGCCTTGCATTGATAATTTCCGCAGCCTTCATTGCTCTGATGTGAACATCGTGAACATCGTTGGTCTTGCCTTCATTATCCACACGGCAACAGTCAAGATGCAGGTGAAGTGTTCCTGACTTGGAATCCCGATGCAAGGCTGCAACACTCATAGAATTGCGGAAATTGGTCTTGACCTTTTCCTTGAAACCCTTGGGTAAAAGTCCGACTGAATCCAAAGCATCCAAACCTTCATCAGCGAGGTTTGCCCAGTCATCCAAGGTGTAGTTCTCAGACTCTTCCTTGGATGGGGAGAGTACAAACGTGGTCATGAAGCGTTCCAACTTTCGCCCAACAGTCCTGTCCTGTTGATGCAACTGGCAGTGATGCTTCATCCGATACCAGATTTCATTGGCATCGAGATAGTCAGGCATGTGGTTTACCTTGACCACGGTTGCATTCTCCTTCTCCATTGCGTACCTTGCGGCATTGCCGCCATAGGCTACTGGTCTTGCGAGTATGATCATTCGTCTTCTTGAACTTTGGTCAGTACAGGAGAAGTAAGGTTGTCTTCAATGCTATACCAGTGTTTGATGAGACGTTCAACGGCTTCAATCCACCACTTCATGAACGTTGCAGATCTGAACATCTTCTGCTTTTCCTCGGGTGAAGCATCGTGCAACTTGCTGCGGACTTTTATCAAGTCGGTACGTGCCTCAGTCAGAGAGTTAAGGGCTTTGCTTTCCTCTGGAGTGAGTCGCTGACGTGGGTGATGATTCAAGCCTGTTTCAACGAGATACTTGCCAATGCTGATACCACATTCCTTGGCGAGTTTCTTCAACTCCTTCCAGTCCTTATCGGTACAGCGGAAGGAATGCACCCTTGTGGGTGTCTTCTTGATAATCTTCTTTTTCTTAGCCATATCTATGAATAAGATTAAAGGGATGAAAATAAATCAGTTAAAAAGAAGGACATAGGTCTGCGAGCCTGCGAGTAGCCCGAGAAACTTTTAGGACTGCATAAATTTGGTCACAAATAATGTAGTACAAAAGGATTTCTCGAAAAGTACCTCTTAAAAATCGGTCCTTTTACCTGCTAAGTTCCCGTCAGGGCTTAGAAGGTCGTTTCGGCTTGCCGTATCGTCCTGTATCGGTAAACGTCCTTTGGGATGGTTTGGCGGTGCAGGTCGCATTCCTGAGTCCTCAGACGGCTATTTGTTGCCGTTCTGGTGGTAGTAGCCGTTAGGCTTCTGATAGCCGTTGTTAGGCTGTCCTTGGTTGCCGTTAGGCTGTTGTGGCTGCTGTCCTCCCTGTTGTGGTGGAGTCTGCTCGTTCACCTTCCCTTCATTCTGCTTGCCATCGGCTTCACCTTGGGGCGAAGGGCTGTCAGCAGACTGAGGGGAATTGTTTTCAGGAGGTGATGGTGACTTGTTGCCATCTGCTCCAGACTTACCCACATTGCCACTATCATTAGATTGTGGTGATTGGTGCGACACATTGCCAGTTGTCTGAGGATTGTTGCCCTCGGCAGAGTCATTGGATTTGTCATCGGCAGAAGCAGAACCTTCCTTGTCCTTCTTCTTGTCATCAGGATCCTCAGTGATGATGACCTTGGAGGCAGGAACTTCCGCATGGATGATTGCCGTACTGTCGTTATTGCGCTTTAAGGCAAAGGCATTCGACACGAACTTGGCATCAACATACCAGCCTGAGAGACAATGAAGGGTGTAGATGCGGTTATCTTCCACTTCCTGAGAAGAGAAAATGCCCACAGCCTCCATAGCATCCAACAGCTTTGGAACCGTCTTGCGGTCTTTGTCCCAGAGTTTGGCAAGTTGGGTATTGTCAACCATAACTTGACCTGCCAAGATTTCTACTTGCTTGGTCTTGCTGATTTGCACAAGTTTTGGAACTGGCTCGGCAAGATCCACAAGCGACATGAAGCATTCCATACGGTCAATCTTGTACTTCTTGCTTCGAAGATGCTTCAACTGCTCTTCAGAGAAAGTGAAGCAACGATGTAATTTTTTATCGTCCATAGTCTATGATATTATTGAAATGTAACCGAATAAAGGGAAAAGGAATATGCCATCAAAAAGAAGAGAATCACTGGATAAGTTCAACCAGGGATTTCTTCATGTCATCATCAATGACTCGGTATCGGGCAAAAGCAACGCTGCCTTTGGCATGACCAGACATAGAAGCAACCAAATCAGGGTCTTTGACCATGCGGTAAAGATTACCGATAAAAGTCCTTCGTGCAAGATGAGAGGTAGCCACATCTGAGATTGGCTTCTTCTCTTCAAGCCGTGTCTTAGGGTTAATCACAGTGACAACACGATTTACCTTGGCACGCTTCAAGATTCTACGGATAGCATCGTTGAACTTGAAGTTATAATGCTTGGGGAAGATTGGTTCATCATCACCATGGTCATGGCCATCAAGGATAGCCATAGCCTTGGGGATAAGAGGAACCCTTACAACGTCACCTAACTTGCCCTTGGTCTTGATGGGGATATATTCCAGAACACCGTCAATAATGTTCTTGGGGGTGAAGGTCACAAGATCACTATGACGGCATCCGACCATACACTGAAACACGAACATATCACGATACTCAGCAAGTTCTGCATCATCCGTTAGGTCTGCATCCAGAACTTGGTCACGCTCCTGAATGGTCAGGAAATATGGAGTGCCATAGAGTGCCTTGGGCATGTCATAGCCAAAGAAGGGGTCATTGTTTGTGACTCCCTGCTTTCGTACCCAGTTGCAGACGGTACGCATCAAGGTCATGTTAGTGACGATGGTATTCATAGATATGTCATAGTCAGAAGACAGGAAATCCGCAAACACACGAAGATCATCGGCAGTCATGCTGTCAATGTTCATCGGGTGTTTGTGTTCATCCTCAAAACGAGTAACCTTGTCAATCAGGCATCGGGTGTTGCACTCCTGATGCTTGCCGAAATGCTTGTTCTGAAGGTACCTCTCTGCCCAGATGACAAAGGATTTGCTTACCGCCATGCCACTGCCCATGCAATAGGCATTGGGGTGGTGATAGGCAAATATCAGTCGTCTTAGCCAGTCGGAGTTTGCTCCGATATAGTATTCCCTGGTTATGATACCTGTAATCTCCTTGACCTGTGAGTCAAAGAGGTTTCTGGTATCGTCATCCACAAGATTGACACGGCTCTTGTAGCCCTGTCGTTCTTGGCTCCAATGATTGGGATTGATCTGAAGTTCGCTTGCGCACTTGACATCAAGCCCTTTGTCACGGACACGGAAGTACACCGAAGCACGGCTGTCAAGGTCGTTCTTCGATGTATCTTTCTGACGTATGTAAGCGGTAACTCTCATTGATATGTCTATGATATGACAAAAGGGAAAGAAGAAACTATCTGCGGAAATGCAGGTGACGATGCTCGGGATAGTCCGAAGCAATGTCCTTCAGCTGCTGTTCAAGTCGCTCGTTCTGGTATGGAGTGAGCGCATGGATAGCCTTGATGCAGACACTCTGCACAAGCAGGGTTCGTCTGCCGATAGTGTTTTCTTGGTCAATGCCCTTGTTGGCATGTGAAATCTCGCACAGTTCATTGAAGGCATCCTTCATACTGTGATAGCCTGTGCCATCCTTGGCATAGGTAACGGCAAGGCTGGCTACCTGAGCCAGTTTGTCGTTGTACTGCTGTTGATTGAAATCCTGATTCATAATACTCATTGATTAGTGGTTGGCAAGTTCATTCAGCTTCTGGGCTGCTGCCTCCTTGGTCTCAGCCTCAGACATGCTGCGGTTCTGACGCATCCACTTCAGAAGTTCAGCCTTCTCAAAGTAGATGAGTTTGCCGTTTGGACGGAAGAAAGGAAGCTCATGACGATGGGTCATCTTGTAGAGACTGCTCTTTGATATACCCATGAAAAGGGCTGCTTCTTCAAGTGTCAATACCTCCTTGGCTGCGCTGAGAGTGTTCTCCAGAACCTCGATGCGATGCTCAAATGACTCTACCTTCAAAAGAAGAGTCTCGTTGTCAATAGTCTTATTCATAATCTTGATATTTAGTTGTTTACGTTATCCTGAATGCTTGGTTTTGAGATAGCAAGCCCCTAAGGGTAGCGGAAACCACTACCTTGAATCAGGGCACTGCTTTTGATGAAATGAAACTGGTTGTTATCCTGAATCGGCTCGTTAGCCGTTATTCGTTATCCTGTATATCTATGACCTTGCGAGGGTGCGTGTTGGTCGCTGCCGTTCGCTTGGTTCGTGGAATCTTCTTGTTCTCGGTGTGTGGCTTGCGACTCCTGAATACCGTCTTGGTATTGGAGATAGCCTTGACCTTTTCCTCAGTCAGCACGTCTGCATAGACTGCGGTTGATTTGAGCGACTTGTGACCCATGAGTTTCTTGGTGGTCTCGATGTCACCAGTAGCCGCTTGGATCAATGTGCCAAAGGTATGTCGGGAGGTATGGAAGGAGATTGTCTTCGTGATACCTACCTTCTTGGCTATTCGTTTGAGAGCTGCATCCACATTGGCATGGGCAGGAAGGTGGAAAACCTTGTCATCCTTCTTGGGTGGCATCCATGCTTCTGCGGTTGAGCAGATTGGGACGGCATTGAGTTCCTTGGTCTTCTTCTGGACGATTACAAGTGTGTTCGTTACCTCGTTCCTCATGATGTTTGACCATCGCAAAGCCCTTATGTCGCTGATGCGTAGTCCTGTAAGGCAAGCGAAGCCAAATGCCAACTGGGTTTCCCTGACTCCGTTAGTCTCTTCGGATGCCATGAAGAGTTTGAGTTCATCGGGTGTAAGGTACAGCTTGTGACCAGACTTTGGCTTGGAGATTGTGTCTTCCTTCTCCAACTGATAGAAGGGGTTTGCCTTCAACTTGCCAGTCTTGACTGCCTTGTTGAATACTGCGACAATGCGTTGCTGCATGTTCCGCAAACTGGCATTACTCAACGGCTTTGCCTTGACTCTCACATACTTCTGAGGTACATAGTCATTCTTCAGCCAAAGAAAGAATGCCTTGAACCATGTCTTATCGAACTTCATCAGAGTGATGTGCGGTCTGCGTTTGGCTTTCAGAAACTCCTTCATGCGTTCTTGAAGGTATTGAGTCTGCTCGACAGTCCTCTTGGAATATTCGGGATTGCCGTCCATCCACTCCATGTAAGTCTGGATCCAGTCAATGACTTCGGGTGAGTCATCGTTGGGAATGTCGGGTACAACCATCAAGTGACCTTTCTCGGGAATGGTCTCGGGATGAAGGACGCGCTCGGCACGAATCTCCTGCGCACGTTTCAAGGTAGCCTCGTTGCGTTCCTTTGTCTCTTGGTTAATCTCAGGGATTAGGTAGAGGGAAAGGAACTCAAACTTGCGCTTGCCATTCTCATAGATGTCAAGATACAGGCTCTTGTTGTCGTTTTCAAGGTCTTTTTGTCGAAGTGTGATGGTCATATCAATGATTGTTATAATTGGTTATACCACTGGGGTGAAACACCACCCTGGTTTATCAAAGGGGGTGATTTCAAGTCACCTCCCTTAACTCTTTGAAGGGGGGGGTACTTTCAAAGTACATCCTTTACTTGAACATTCCATCAATGAGGTTGATGGCTTCCTCCTTCTTCTTATCTACGATTTTCGCATAGATTTCAGTGGTCTGAATGTTGGTGTGACCCATCAACTTGCTTGTGGTGAACAGGTCTGCGCCAAGTGTCAGCATCATTGTTCCGAAGGTGTGACGTGAACAGTGGAAACTGATGTGCTTCTCTACACCTGCTGCCTCTGCCCATTTGCGAAGGGCTCTGCCTATGACGGTCTGAGTAGTTGGTATATCAAAGAAGGGAGTTGTTATTCCCTTTGTTTTTGGTAACCAACGCTTTGCCTCTTCCGAGAGTGGGATGATGACAGGCTTCTCAGTCTTCTGCATTTCCATGTCAATGTACTCGCCCTTGCCGTCAGGAGTCTTGAAAATGTGAATCGGTGCAAGTTTGTACATGTCACTGAGTCGCAAACCAGTGAAACAAGCAAAGATGAAGGCTTGCTTGACCTCTGGGCGGTAACTGTCGGTTGCCATGAGGGCTTTAAGTTCCTCAATGGTAAGGTATTCCTTCTTGCCATCCTTTGGCTGAATGCGCTCCTTGGCATCCAGTTCCTTCATTGGATTGTTTCGGATGATACCTTGACGGACGGCATTGTTGAGAGTAGTCGAGAACATGCCGAGGTAACGGCTTGCCGTGTTCTGACTGATAGGTCTTGGCTCAATGTACTTGCAGTGTGAGTTTGGGAAGGTGCGAAGGAACTTCACATACCCACGGCAGAAATCAGCATTGACCTCTTCAAGGGTGATGAAGGTCTGATTGGACTCTTCAAGATATTTCTCCACGGTGTGAAGCATTTCAACACGACAATGGAGGGTTGACTTCTTGGTGCTGATTCCACCTTCACAATACTTCTTGATCCATCCTGTCAAGAGTTGAGAACCCTGCTTGACGGTTTCCCAGTCTTGCACTCCGTGACCATGGAGAGCCTTGATGCGCTCTGCCTTGATACGTTCTGCGAGTGCCATCGTTTCCTTGTTCTGCTCCTTGCAGAGTGGATTGACCTCAGGAATGATATAGAGTTTCAGATACTCATACTTCCTGACTCCCTTCCAGTAGATGTCAAGATAGATACTCTTGTTGCCATCTGCGAGAGGTTTGAGACGAATCTTAATCGGCTCCTTCAGTTTGACTTGTTTCTTTGGTCTTGCCATGCTTGTTTATATTTTATTTTGGTAATTTACTCCCGAAAGAAGGGAAAATGAATTTTGCAGAGGGTCTGCGAGGGTTGGGCTTTTCGGATGCTGATATATCGTTTCTGCATCGTGATTATGCCTTTGAAAGCATGTGCAAAGATATGAAAATCAAGCCATATATGAGAAACAAATCAGAAACAAAAATCATTTTATTATATCTTTTTAAGAGTCGGTTGAGCAAGAATCGGAAAAATCAAAAAATCGCTTATTCGCTTGATACTAAGCACTTTATTTGTCACTTCCTTTCTTATCCTTTCCAACCAATTTTGGAGGACTAAGATATTCTTGACGTCCTGCTCCTCGTTGTTCATGGCGATGTACACGGAGATCGCACCGACAACGGCAACTACACCGGCGATGGCATAGCACAGCTTCACTACATAAGGAACATACTTCGCAATCTCCTCCGTGACGGTGGAGAGAGCATTGGTTCCTGCGGTGTAGTCACCAGCTGCGTTCTGCGCAAAGGTTACGGCAGTACCGCAAAGAAGCATCATGGCGAGCATCTTCATGCGATTGGCACTGAAGAGATTCTTAGCAAACTTTTTAATTTTCTTCATTTCTTTCTTACGTTTTACAGATTTTGTTAATTACTATTCACACGATTCTTCTCTCTTGGCCATTTGAGATTTTTCGTTATCCTGTTTATTTGTTATCCTGTTTGTTATCGTGTTCGTTATCCTAAATGATATTATATCCGAAGAAGGCTGGGAATAAGATGAATGCTCCAATCATGAACAGGCAAGCTCCGACGAGCATCATAATGCTCTTAGTGATGTCACCTTCTCCAGTTGTCATCTTGAAATAAATCTGCAATGCACCAATGATGGCAACGATAGCAGCGATGGCATAGGAGAGATAGACCACATACAGCATCATTGTAACTGTATAGTCATGCGCATTCGCCAAAGCATCCGCTCCCCAGCTATAGTCAACACCTCCGCATTTGGCAGATGCTAACATTGGCTGGAAGAGCAGGATGCCAGCCGAACAAAAACCGACAATCTTATGTGTTACACCCAAACCTGTTTTCATACGTTATCCCTTGAATAGAAGATTTTCGGACCACCAGGCTTCTGGTTAAGCAGCATGTTCACCATGACATCAGCCTCAGTTTCACCTGTGCTGTCAACATCCACGTCTTCCATGGAATCCTGCAAACGTTGGCATTCTTCCTCGGCACTGGTATGTTCCTTCTTAATCTTTTCCTGGTACTTGTTTGCATCGTCATCATTTTCAATCCAAGTGACGGACGATGGTTCTTCCTGTTCTTCAGTGGTATCACCATTAAGATGAAATCCGTTAGCATCTTCAGTAATGCTAATAGGTTCTTCCTGATTCTGCATCTGACTGACATCAAAGTCTTCCTCTTCTGTCTTGGGAGCATCTTTCTTCGCGTACAAATCTTGCATGATGATTGCGGAATAGTAGATGACATAGATGACTGTCAGAACTAATACGAATATGGCAAATGCACTCATTTTGATACTTGAATTTTTGGTTCGACTTAAAATTTGCGAGTGCAAAGGAACATAGATAAATCAATATAAAATGAAGAAAATTTGAATTACAATCGAATATTAACAGGAGTTTAGTTTTGAGTATAATATTGCAGAAAATATCATACTCGAAAATGTATATAAACAAAAAAGGAGCCTCGGTTGAGACTCCTTAAATACATGGCAGCACAAGATGGCTACAGTTCGGAATTAGGCTGTTTTACGAGATAGTCATTCAAATCATTATAAGGATTGAATCTGTGCGTCTCGTCAATCACAATATCACCAAGAGTTTCTTTCATAGACTGAAATGTGCGCTTGCCACCATCGTCATTGTCGAGATAGGAGTGTACATATTTATATGAAGAAAGCACACTCATAGCCTTATCAAGGCAGTTGATGGAGTTCAATATCATATAATCACATTGATATGGCAAGCAAATACGGCTGCTTTTTATGTCGGAGAGCATCATGTATGAAAGGAAATCCATAAATCCCTCGAATATTATGATATGCTCCTGGATCTCCTCGTTACTCTTCCGAATAAGAGTTATATCTTTATGCCCTATACATCCTTTATAATATTGGTTTCTGATTTCGTACCCTCCAATTCTATTACGAAAAGCGATACCGAAATAGTGCTTGTTGCGAAGGTCATAATGGACTTCACAACAATACACTCGGCTTAGATTCACATCAATCTTCCGCTTCAGCATATACGATAACAGAGCTTGATGTGTAAGAGGATGGTACGCTACATTATGCATCTGCCCGGACTCCTGCCTTTTTGGTGGGGCATCTTTCCGATGATAGATAGCGTTAATGAATGAATTGCTTTTAGGCGCGAGTATGGTAAGGGCTTCACTGGTGGTCTTCACATTGTATAGCCCTTTTATTAAGTCGAGGATGTCACCACCTTCCCCTAAACCATAGTCATACCATTCATTTCGGCTGGAGTCAACCTTGAAAGAAGGTGAGCTCTCACTACGGATTGGGGAGTTGTACCAATAAATATGTCCCCTCTGCTTTACTGCCTTGTGTCCTTCCTGTTCAAGAAAGTCCACTAAATTGATGAGTTTGGCTTGTGATATGTTCATAGTTTACATCGTAAGTATGCCAGTACATATATATAAACATCCAAACTAAACTAAACCGTCCTCATCAGTATCTTCTGACTGTTTTTCCGATTCCTGTTTCTGTGGGACATACTGGTAAGCCTTATCAGTCTTCAGTATCAGTCCCATCTCAATCAGGTATCGGAGCAAGCTGATGATGGTGTTTCGACCTCGTGAATAACCAATGTTAGAATAACCATCCATCAGAAGGTTAATCATCTTTGAATAACCCAGTGGAGCATTATCGCCAACAACGCTTTCAATAGCCTCTCGATGCTGCTCTTCCGTTAATCTGGAGAAGTGCATCTTCTTGTCACGCCTGGCAAGTTCAGCCTTGTAGCCTTCCACATAGTCTGGAAGACCGTTGTTGTCGATGCGAAACGCAAAAGGGGCAAATTCCTTGTCTCTAATGAACATGGCTTTCACCTCGCTCATGTTGCTGTCATCAATATTCTTGGTAATCTGGAGCACAGTCTCAGCCTTGTTGTTCAACTCGGAACCAATATGGCCACGGGTGTTGTCATCGCCTTTGTTCAAGTGAAGCACTGTGTGAATGTGAAGGTCATAGAAACTTGACCATCGCATCAGATCATTGATAATGTCAAGAGCCTCACTTGGATTGTTAATGTCCCTGAGCAGGTCACGTACACCATCGATGACAACTAAGCCATATCGTGAATCACCACGTAATGCCAGGGTGATGATATCGCGTCTCTGTTCTGGAGTGTACTCACGCAAAACAAAGAAGTCGATGAGTCCGCTTTCCTTGTTTAATGGGAGGTTGGCCAGCTTCAGTATTCGCTCCAGAACCTTATGACAGTGGTACTTGCTCTGCTCCGTATCAATATAGAGAATCTTTTTCTTGTCTTCAGGCAAGTGAGCTTTATATCCAAGAATCTCTTTCCCAGATATGGCAGCAGCAACAATAGCAGAGACGTTGAACGTCTTCTTACTCTTTGGTTTACCGACCGAAGCACTGAAGTTGCCCAGAGTTGCTATAGTTGCTCCTCCGCATGTGATGATTTCTGGGGGAAAAGAATATTCCTCTGTAACCTTCAGCTTAATGTGCTTTAATAATTGTTCAAACGTCTTCTGGTCAATTCTCTGATTGCCTAATGTTGTTATGTCCATCATTTCTTTTTGTTTTTATGATTAAAATTTCCTTTGAACAGATTCTCCATGTGGGTGGCTGCATATTCCTCAATCTCGTCATCAGACATGACTCTGGTTTTTGCAATCCATCTGTTAAGATCATCTCTACGAATAAAAATGGTCTTTCCATTAGGCTTGTAAATGGGGAGTTCGTGCTTGCTGGTTAATCTATAAACCAGACTTGGAGAGAGATTAAGATAGTCCGCTGCTTCAGTGACTGTCAGATACTCTTTGAGAATATACATTTTCTTCTCAATGAAAAGCATGTGAGTAGCGAGATCTTTGAGCGTCCCAAATCTTCTTAGGAAGTATTCAAGATTATTTAGCTTTTCAATCGTTGACTCAATGTCTTCAGATTTTTCAAGAACTTTCTTGGCTGCTTCAAGTCTGTCAAGCAAACTTATGATATGTACATTGTCAAGTTGGTTTGCTTGGGGAAAATCATTTGTTTTCATTGTCATTGCTTATTTCATTATATGTTTTATTCTGTAATAGCCAGTCATCAAGCTCGCTTCTATCAAAATATATTAGCTTACCTGTAGGTTTGTAGTGAGGTATTTTTCCATTACTGGTCAGCTTGTACATATGTGATTCTGTTATGCCCATATATTCACAAGCTTCTGTAACGGTTAATACCGTTTTGACTTCACTATAAAACCTATCAATATGTTCAATCGTCAAAAGTTTGGGATTGATATAGTCCAATTTCTCTTCAATACAATGAAGACGCTTGGGAATGTCACAGTTAACAAGTTCTGTGAGTCGCTGATTTATGGAAATAATCATTTCCAATGCATTGTCTGATAATGTCGTCTTACGTCTGCCCATTTTCTTTGTTTTATGATGATACATATAGAGGTTGCCCTCCGTTACCAATGTAAACCGGTTACGGAGGGCAAAAGTACATCGAAAGTCATTCATGAGAAAGAGAGATAATAGAGACTCTATCTGATTCTCTCGCTCACTCCCTGACATTTTCTTTGCAGTTATTTGTCAGTGTTTCTTTTTCTTTGATATTTCAACCCAATAGGACGAACAGCATCATCAATGATCTTCTCCTGTGCAGACAACTCCAAATCTACGATAGAGTAGAGAGCGGAAGACAGAGACTTCTGTGTCAGAGTGTCTTTGCCTGTGGAGCTGACAATGCAGCGTTGATGGGCAAGAACGTTCTGCCAGTTGCGGATGATGAGATTGTAGAGGGATAGCTGGTCGAAGAAAAAGGCGACAAGCCGATTGTTGCGAGAATGGAGAGGCATAGACAATTTGCCGTCCAGAAGAGAAAGAAGGTCGCTGGCATAGATGACTTCGCTGAAGATTTTAGCCTCGTTGCAACAACGAGCAAGAACACTAAGGTCATCATTGTCGAGACAAGAGCATAAATTGAGGTCTGATGCCTCTCTGACTTTCTTACGAGCAACAAAAGTGTTGGATGAAGGTAGCGTAGTATTAAACAGATTAAGCATTTCCCTCAGCTCTGCTTCGCTAACTCCGCTTTTGTTGAAGTAGTTCTCAACAAGGTCACGTCGATTGGTTAGTAGTGAATCAAGAATGCGGTAGTTCTTCTGATGTTCATTCTTGCTCCATGCGTCGATGGCATCGTGGAACTCATGGCTATAAACAAAATCATCAGCATAACGCTGATAAAGTTTGCCTTGGTTAACAACTTCGACCTGATAGAGGTCGTAGGCTTCACGGAGCATTTCGAGCAATCCCGAATCTCCGCTCTTGGCAGCGGTCAAGTGGCTTGTCCGCGTCAGTCTCTCAAAAAAGAGAGAGGAAAAATTTTTCTTTTCTCATTGTTTTTTATATTTATTAAATTGAAAATATAATGTAACGGCTTTTGCCGAACATTGTTATCACAGTTTTATGGCGACACATGATTTCTCTCTCATAAAGTTCCATTTATTGTCGTTTTAAAGACCCGTATTCAGTAGTCTTTATTACCTTGCTGATGAGGGAGCATACTATCTTGTTATCACCAAGAATTATCCCGTTTTGAGAAGCTGTATTTGATTTTGAACTCGCCATAATTTGCAAAATTATAATATTGAAGTGTAATAACCATATCCATGTTAGTCCATCTTACTCAACCTATTGGCTGAGCACGATTTATTGACTAACTTTGCTTATTTTGGCATTTTAAATCTCATAGTTGTACATTAAGGACCCGTGTATAATGATTTTTGTACATCGAATATATAAACACAAAAGGTGGGTAAACAAATATATTTACCCACCTCTGTTATGTTGAATGAATTAATATCTATTTGGTTTATCCATTGTTGTATTTTGAAGCGATTCTTTTTAATTCCACATCGAAAGTCCCAAAGTTTGGCTTTCTCTGCATAGCCACTAAACCTGTAACCAGACTTCCTTTATGAGGAGCATGACCATTGACAGAGAAACATGCAACAGTCTTAACCCAGTAGTCTTTGTTTGTCTTTGAGAATGTAAAATGAATGAAGTAGGAGAGGTGTTGTTGACTCTTCATCCATTCGATGGGTTTCCTGGTTGTTTGGTTTCCAAGGTTGAAGATGCTGAGAAAGTCTTCAACCGTAGTATCAGGACTTATGTAGCCGTGGTCAAGTAGTTCTTGATAAAGCGCACGTACACGACGGGCACCATAGGCAGCATCAAAATATTTGTCTTCATTTGGTGCAGTGAGCATAGTAAAGTCAACTTCGGGATAGAGCTGCATAAGTTTTCCGGCTCTTTTGAATTGCCTTTCGCTGATAGGTAATGTGGAAAGTTTATTAGCCCTGTTGATGCCCCATTGTTCTTCGAAATGTGACCATTTATGTCGCATAGTTAAATGAAGTAGTTCACCAATGGCAAAGGCGATAATCTTCAGCGTGTAGTTGTCTGTGTCGCCCTTTGGTTGATATTCAGCGGTCAAATAGCCTGCACTAACTGCACGGTCAAAAAGGGCGGCAGCTTCCTCATTGGCAAATTCGTCAACCAAGTATCTGAATTTGCCTTTGGACTCTTGATTGATGTTATAGCAGAGATCATGAATAGAATTCATCGCATTAACAACTCCAGTAAGGGCATCAAGAGTATTTTTGGGAAGTGTGTCCTTTCCATCATTTATGTAGTTCTCTAACATTTCAGGAGAACCGAGTGACGCAATCTTCTCAATGATGATTGGGTCTGGATTAAAGTTAATGTAGAGCATTATGTCCTCCTTCCACTGCTCGAATTGAAGCAATTCTTCAGCGTAGGATGTTAACTTAGTGTTTCCACCTATGCAGATGTCATATATGAGTTGCTTCGCGAACTTATTGAACTTCACAAAGCTCAAAACTGCTTCTTGTCTTGTTACCATATATATAATGTATAGAGAATTCTACTTACTTATGTCTGGAATCAAGTTGACTGCTGCTTGTTTGTTTTTGTCAAGAACTTTGGCGTAAATCTGAGTTGTCGAAAGTTCTCTGTGGCCAAGGAGCTTAGAGACTGTGTAGATGTCGGCTCCGAGGTCGAGCATCATTACAGCGAATGTGTGACGAGCACAGTGGAAAGTTAGGTTCTTAGAGATACCTGCTGCAAGTGCCCATCGTTTTAATTCGAGTGAAGTCCATGCACCATAGGTGAAACCCTCAAACACTCGGTCAACATCATTGCGACGGGTTCCTAAATAGGCTGCTGCCTGGTCTGAAATATCGAGGTATTCCTGACCACCTGTTTTCTTCTGTTTGAAAACAATACGAGTGTATTTTCCAAATTTCTGGACTTCACCCCATGTCAATTTCTCAATGTCGCTCTTACGGAGTCCAGTCAGACAAGAGAACAGGAATGTCGCTTTTAGAATGGGATAGTTACATGGAGTTGCAGCCATCTTCTTAACTTCATCGAGGGTCAGGTATTCACGGGCAACCTCTTCCTGCTTAAATCCTTCGACACCTCTGATTGGATTCTTGTCGATAATATGTTCTTCAAATGCCTGATTAAGACATGCACGTAGTTTATTGAAGTACGATACCTTAGAGTTCTGTGACAAACCAACAAATACGTAAGAAACCTTTGGGTCAGTTTTCTTCTGAGCATCTTTCTCTGCTGTGTTCAGATAATCCTTAAATCCCTGAATCCACTCGGCATCTATATCATCAAAGGTAGTTGCTTCGTCACAGTAAACTTCCAGATGCTTCAAACAGCTATGCCAGTTTCCCCAATTGCCATTTGAGTCTGGAGTCTTCAAACGGTCTTCACACATCTGACGATAGTAATCAAGGAAACGAACACCGCCTTGTTTGGGTTGTGTGATGTCGAATTTGCCATTGATGATTTCTAATTCACGTCTTGCTCTCATGGCATTGGCTGCTGCAAGAGCCTGACGGTTTTGTTCTCTTTCCTGCGCTGTAGTAGGGACTACCTGATAAAGCTTCAGGTATTCCTTATGACGCTTGCCACCAACATTGATGTCAAGGTACAGGCTTGAACTTCCATCTTTAAGCTTCTTTTCGCGAAGCTTAACTTGTCCTCTTTGGACGCTTGCTGATTTTTTCTTTGCCATAGTCATTAATCGTTTTAGAAATTACCACCGACTTTTGTTTCGAGGGACACTTTTTCTGTCCCCGGGGGACAGTTTTTGACCCTTTGCGACTATTTCGGGGGACAACTGGGGGACAAAGTTAAAGAAAAATCTGCAAATAAACAATACCAGAAACAAAAATCTGCAAAGATAAGCACAAACTTTAACACTTGAAAATAAGGGTGTTACGGACTTATTTTTGCAGATTTTATTATTTTCTTTGTAGTGGCTTCACTTTCCCACGCAAAATCTACTTTCCGATGCAGAAATGAGAGAAGATATTGCCAAGGACTTCATCCGTGGTGATGGTATTGCCCGTGATTTCGGAAAGATGAAAGAGGACTTGGCGTAGGTCTTCGCTTATAAGGTCGCCTGAAAGATTTGCGGAGAGACCTTCGATTACTCTCTGCAATGCTTCTTGAGACTGGCGTAGCGAATAGTAATGACGGGCGGAAGTGACGAGATAGTCGTTTTCATGTATCTCGGGAATGTTGGCGGCCTGGTATATGGCTTGTTGCAGTTCCTCCAGATTCGTACCGTACTTGGCACTGATGCCAATCTGGCGGAATACGCCTTTGGCTTGAGTGGGAGACTGGGTGTAGGCGTTGTGGTCTATTTTATTCCTGACGATGATAACCTTCTGATTGGTATCAATGGCGTCGATTGCAGTTTGCTCTTCTTCGTCAAAGGTGTCTTGGTCGGTCAGCCAGAGTATGATGGTCGCCTGCTTAAGTTTCTCGAATGTTCGTTCAATTCCAAGTTGTTCAATGGCATCATCTGTGGTTCGGATACCGGCGGTATCAATAAACCTGAACTTGATGCCATTAATAGTCGTAGTGTCCTCAATCACGTCGCGAGTGGTGCCGTGGATGTCGCTGACGATGGCTCTATCTTCGCCTAACAATCTGTTAAGCAACGTGCTCTTGCCAACGTTTGTCTTGCCTATGATGGCAACGGCGACGCCTTCCTTGATGGCCTTGCCACTCTCGAATGATTTGCACAGACTATCAATCTTGTTCTCAATGCTTTCGGCCAAAGCAAGCAATTCTCCCCGCTCAGCAAATTCTAATTCCTCATGGTCGGAGAAGTCAAGCTCGAGTTCAAGCAGAGACGTGATTTTCAACAGCTTGTCACGAAGTATGGCCAAGTCGTTGCTGAAGTGACCTTTGAGCTGGGACATGGCTATTTTATGAGTCGCTTTATTGGTAGACGCAATGAGGTCTGCCACGGCTTCTGCCTGACTAAGGTCCATTTTCCCATTGAGGTAAGCGCGCATAGTGTATTCTCCGGGTGTAGCTTGGCGACAGCCTTTTTCAATAAGCATTCTAAGAATCGTGGCGGCTATGAACGTAGACCCATGGCATGAGATTTCAATAGAATCTTCTCCTGTATAGGAATGGGGTGCATGGAATACACTAACAAGGACTTCATCGACAACCTCGCCGTTGGAGTCTATGATGTTGCCGAAATGTATTGTGTTTGGGCGTGCAGATTTTAGAGGCCTCTTCGAGCTTGATATAAACACCATGTCAGCAATGTCAATCGCTCTGTCACCGCTGATTCTTATGAGTGAGATGGCTCCGCCTGCAGGTGTGGCCAGAGCGCATATAGTATCGTTGTTCATCATCTATATAATAAATATGTATATGTACCTCTAATATATATCCACGCCGATGGTGGTGTTGCTATATTCTATCAGCGTCATACCGTTGTCTCTTGTTTCTCACGTAGGACAATAGTATGACGCTGTTCGTTTTATACGAGATGTCTGTCAGGTCAGACTAGATTCTATCAAGTACTTCTATGATAAGATTGTCGATAGAATTCTTGTAATTAGCATTAGCTTCCTTGGCCACCCTGTTGGCAATTACCATACAGCAAGTCATGGCTTTGTGGCCCATGAGAGCGGAGAGGCCGGCGAGCGCGCTGGATTCCATTTCAAAATTGGTTATACGTAAGTCACCATATACGAAGCTCTCTACCTTCTCGTTCTGATGAGGGTCTGCCAGAGGAATTCTCAATTCACGACCCTGGGGGCCGAAGAAACCGCCACATGCGATGGTGATGCCTCTTACCATATCTTCGCCTGCAATGCGGTCTACCAACTCTTTGTCACCATCAATCACGTAGGGCGCTGAGAGAAGTGGACTCCAATTCATGTGCTTCTTAAATGCCTCCTCAAGTTCGAGGTTGCATACGTCGTTACGTCCGGCATAGAAGTTGAGCAATCCGTCGAAACCGATGCTTTTCACGCTGGCAACAAATGTTCCAACAGGTGTGTATGGCTGGAGACCGCCGCATGTACCAATACGTACAAATGTGAGTTGCTTGAAGGTTTCCTTCTCGTGTCTCGTCTTGAAGTCAATGTTGGCCAAGGCGTCCATCTCATTCACAACGATATCGATGTTGTCACAGCCAATACCTGTGCTTTGTACAGTGATACGTTTTCCTTTATATGTACCTGTGATGGTTTTGAACTCTCTGCTTTCTACTTCACACTCCTTGGTCTCAAAATGAGAGGCAACAAGTGCAACTCTGCCAGGGTCGCCAACGAGAATAATCTTGTCAGCGAGCTGTTCTGGCTTAACGTGCAGATGGAAAATGCTACCATCTGGGTTAATAATTAATTCAGATTCAGCAAAATACTTCATAATAGTTATCTGTTAATAAGTTTGTTCTCAGAGTTTCTTATTCTCTTTTCTGTCTCAGTAATTGTGTTGAGCAGTTGCTCTGTTTCTTGTTCTTTATTGATGATGTCAGTAGATACTTTTGCTTTCTGTCCTTTCGAGAGACTTTCATAATTCAGCCTCATCTTGTCAAGTTCTTCCATCTTTTTGCGATAGAGTGCCTTTTGTCCGTTGAACATCAGGAATTGCTGGCGGTTTGCTTTGCTCCTGAAGTTATCCAGGCGATGATAGACCAGCTTGTCATTGATGACAAAGGAGAAATACTCGTCACTTAACTTGGCTGCCTGTCGTTCCAGCAGATTGGCCTTCTTTTGCAGCCCTTCTGCGCGGTTGCCAAATTTCCATGTGTCGGCGATGCTTTGGATATTGGCATACTTTTTGAGCTCATCTTCCGTCAAGTCATCCTCTTCAAAACTTTTGCGGAGAGTAGGTGGGATGAAAGTATAGATACACACCTTGCCCTTTGGCTGGTTGCGGTCGCTTACCAACCATCCTATATTGTCATACTCGTCGATGGCAAGGAAGTAGTCATTGGCTGTGGAATTGAAGGGGAAACCATAATTCTGGGGCTCATAGAACTTGCCGCTGTCGCTGTCGAATGTAGTTGTGAAGATATCGTAACCGCCAACACTGTTGGCTCCCTTTGCCGAGAAGAATAGAGTGATACCGTCAGACAAGACAAACGGATAATTGATTTGATGGAAGGCAGAGTCGATGCCTTCTACCTTGGTGCGTTTACCCCATTTCTCGCCAAGCCAGTCCAAGCGATAGAGTGTATTCCCTCTGACAGTGTCTCCTTCCGCATAATAGGCTTGGTCTCCAAATTCATTGATATAGACCGACATCATTACTGATGTTTTCTTGGCCTTGTTGAAGAATTTGTTGTAAGACATGATTTCGCCAGACTCCTTATTGAGAGGAATCTTTGTCAGGAACGAGTCTCTGTCTACCACCAGACTGTCAATAAACATGATTTTTGCGGTTGATGGCAACATGGATGCGTATAGCTTCTTTTCGGGAGATGGCTCTGTCTCCACCTTGATAGCCGGCCGTTTAACTCTGCGATGCTTTTGGGCTTGTGTTGACACGCAGGCAGAAATGAGCATCATCAATATAATCAGTTTCTTCATAATGGTTATACTATTTCATAAACACAAGATAAACTGCACAGATAATGAGCAGAAAAGCAAGAATGTGGTTCCAGTGCAAGTTCTGGCCTTGGAAGAGGATGTTGGCTATAATGGCAAACACGACCAGACTGACGCATTCTTGAATCACCTTGAGCTGTACGAGCGAGAATGGGCCTCCATTGCCATCATAACCTATGCGATTGGCTGGAACCTGACAGCAGTATTCCAAGAATGCGATAGACCACGAGAAGACGATAACCCCAATTAGGGGCCAGTCGCGTGAGAGGCCGGTTTCCTGTATTTTCAGATGGCCGTACCAAGCCAATGTCATAAATACGTTGCTCAGTATAAGTAGAATGATGGTGTACAACCCGTTCATTATCTTTTCTTTACTTGTTGTCGTTAGACATGTTGATTAGGCGCTCAGCCATGTTCTTGGCAGCGCGACGCCCGTCGCCCATTGCCAGAATTACGGTAGCGCCACCTCTTACTATATCGCCGCCGGCATACAGTTCTGGACGACTGCTCTGCATCTGTTCGTTCACGACGATGGTATTCTTTCGCCCCAGTTCCAAGCCGGGTATCGACTTGGGTACAAGTGGGTTGGGCGATACGCCCACAGCAACAATTACCTGGTCACATTCTATTGTCAGTGTTTCCCCAGTAGCTATAGGGCTTCTTCTTCCGCTTGCGTCGGGTTCGCCCAGCTTCATGATATCGAGTACGGCAGCCTTCACGCGTCCTTCTTCATCAGCCAGATATTCTTTGGGATTATGGAGTGTAAGGAAGTTGATGCCTTCCTCTTTGGCATGCTTTACTTCTTCCAGACGGGCAGGCATCTCTGTCTCCGACCTGCGGTAGGCGAGGGTGACATCTGCTCCCAAGCGCTTTGCCGTGCGACAAGAGTCCATTGCCGTGTTTCCGCCGCCTACTACCAGCACTTTCTTGCCGATATTCATGGGTGTGTCTGTCCGTTCATTGGCGGCATCCATCAGATTTACACGGGTCAGATACTCGTTGGATGACATAATATTGATGTAGTTTTCGCCAGGAATGTTCATGAAGTTGGGTAATCCTGCGCCTGAAGCGACGAATATCCCCTTGAATCCCTGTTCTTCGAGCTGCTCTACTGTTATGGTCTTGCCTACAATACAGTCGGTTTGGAATTCCACGCCCATCTTGCGAAGATTGTCTATCTCAACATCGACAATCTTATTGGGCAAACGGAATTCGGGAATACCATACTTCAGCACTCCGCCAATTTCGTGAAGTGCCTCGAATACATGTACGTGAAAGCCGTGCTTGGCCATTTCGCCAGCGAAACTCAGACCGGCAGGACCCGAACCGACAACCGCTACTTTGATGCCGTTCTTAGGTGCCATATCCGGCAGTGCGATACTATTGCTTTCACGTTCATAATCGGCGGCGAAACGCTCAAGATAACCTATGGCCACAGCCGGTTCGTTCATCTTGAGATGGATACATTTGCTTTCACACTGTTTCTCCTGGGGGCATACGCGGCCACATACGGCGGGCAGAGCCGAGGTTTGTTTCAGCACCTTGGCTGCAGCGAGGAATTCGCCGCGCTCTATATTCTTGATGAATGAGGGGATGTTGATACTTACAGGACAACCTTCCACGCATCCAGGCTTGGCACAGTCCAGACAGCGTTGAGCCTCAACGAGAGCCATCTCTTTGGTGAGGCCTTTGTTGACCTCTTCCAGTCGTGTTGTGGCGCGATAGGTGGCATCCAGTTCGGGCATTACCACACGGGCAATCGTTTTGCGCTCTTTGGCACTCTTCGCCTTTCTCAGTTCTTCACGCCATGCAGCGTTGCGGTCTGTGAGGTCGCATGCTTCGGCAGTATTGTTACACTTGCAGCTATTGTTGTCATCACAGCTCTCTTTCTCTTCAGCTACGGGAATAGTTGCGTGTTCGGCATAGTGTTCCATCTCCACGCGTTCAACGGCCTTGAAAGTACCCATACGCTTGAACATTTCATCCCAATCTACAAGGTTGCCGTTAAACTCAGGGCCGTCGATACATACAAACTTCGTCTTTCCGCCAATAGTCAGTCGGCATGCTCCACACATGCCGGTTCCGTCTACCATAATCGTGTTCAGAGAGACGTCGTTAGGGATATTGTACTTTTGTGCCATCAAGGAACAGAACTTCATCATGATGGGAGGTCCGATGGCAAGCACCTTGTCGACATGCTCGCGCTTGATGACCTTTTCCATACCTGCGGTGACCACACCTTTTTCGCCCCACGAACCATCGTCGGTCATGATGATGACCTCGTCTGAGTATTGGGCGACTTCGTCCACCATTATCACCAGTTCCTTTGTGCGACCGGCCAGTACCGATACTACTCGGTTACCGGCTTTTTTCAGCGCAGTAAGAATCGGTAATATTGCGGCTATTCCAATGCCGCCTCCAGCACAAAGCACGGTTCCGTAGTTCTCGATTTTTGATGGAGTTCCCAACGGGCCTACTACGTCTTCTATATATGCCCCTGGTTCCAATCGGCACAATTTGGTAGAAGAGAGACCTACTTCCTGTACTACCAGAGTAAGGGTTCCTTTGTCGGCATCAGACATGGCGATAGTATAGGGTACGCGTTCGCTGTTCTTGTCGACGCGGATGATGATGAAGTTGCCGGCTTTGCAGCTTCTTGCTATAAGCGGCGCTTCTATTTCAAGGCAGAATACTCTCTCTGAATATTGTTTTTTGGAAATAAGTTTGAACATGGTGGAATGATGATTTCTTGTTGTTAACAAGTGGGGAAGGGCTATTTGCCCTTACCCCATATATAATAAGGTGGAATTAGAAATTCTTGTCGTCGAGCATCTCGAAGCCGCAGTAGGGTACCAGTACACGAGGAACGCGGATGCCTTCAGGTGTCTGGTTGTTCTCAATGATAGCGG
Source organism: Prevotella sp. P4-67 (assembly GCF_002251325.1). Lineage (NCBI taxonomy): Bacteria > Pseudomonadati > Bacteroidota > Bacteroidia > Bacteroidales > Prevotellaceae > Prevotella > Prevotella sp. P4-67. Next base: position 132,012 of record NZ_NPJL01000033.1, on the reverse strand, counting down.
CTACAATACGTGGAAGAGCCAGGGCCGAGCCATTGAGTGTGTGGCAGATTTCTATCTTCTTAGTGTCATTGCGACGGAAACGGCAGTGCAGGCGGTTGGCCTGATAACTCTCAAAGTTGGATACTGACGAAACCTCAAGCCAACGCTTTTGTGCAGCGCTCCATACTTCGAAGTCATAGCAGATGGCAGAGGTGAAACTCATGTCGCCGCCGCACAGACGCAGAATATGATAGGGGAGCTCCAGCTTCTTCAGCAGACCCTCTACATGGTCGAGCATTTCGTTCAGACTTTGGTATGAATGTTCGGGAGTGTCGATGCGTACAATTTCAACCTTGTCAAACTGGTGGAGACGGTTGAGACCTCTCACGTCCTTGCCATAGCTTCCTGCTTCACGACGGAAACAGGCTGAATAGGCGCAGCGCTTGATGGGCAGGTCCTTCTCGTCCAGTATCTCGTCTCTGAAAATGTTGGTAACAGGAACTTCAGCAGTAGGGATGAGATAGAGATTGTCCAGATTGGCGTGATACATCTGGCCTTCCTTGTCGGGCAGCTGGCCGGTGCCATATCCGCTGGCTTCGTTCACTACGTAGGGAGGCTGTATCTCCAGATAACCGCTCTTGCGGGCCTCGTCGAGGAAGAAAGCCTCGAGAGCGCGCTGGAAACGTGCCATCTTGCCGATATAGAGAGGGAAACCGGCGCCGGTAATCTTGACGCCGAGGTCAAAATCAACCAGATTATATTTCTTGAGCAAATCCCAGTGGCAAGGAGCGTCTTCGGGAAGTTCGGGCATGGGGCCTCCTTCTTTGACTACCACGTTGTCAGCGGCATCCTTGCCTTCGGGCACGTCGTCGTTGGGTATGTTAGGGATGGTGAGCAGTATGTCTGTCATATCCTGCTGTGCCTTTGCCATAATCTCTTGCAGAGCCTTGTCGGTACATTTGAGCTCGGCAACTTGTTCCTTGGTCGAATAGGCCTCGTCCTTCTTGCCGTCTTTCATCAACTGGCCTATCTGCTTGGACAGCAGGTTCTGTTGTTGCTTGTTGTTGTCTAATTTCTGCTGGGTTTCACGACGTAGCTTGTCGTACTCCAGTACCTTCTCGATGGCTTCACGAGCACCTTTGAAGTGTTTCTTTTCCAACCCGCGCACCACGCGCTCGGTTTCTTCACTGATAAGTTTTAATGTAAGCATAACTTATACTTTATTATAATATGTATATTTACGCAGCAAAGTTAGTAATAATAATTGAAACGAACAAATAATCGTGACTCTCTTTATCTTGAAAAGAAATAAGCTGACAGAACGTCGTTCTATCAGCTTATTCCGATTGTTTGTCATTATTGTTACTTGATTATCTCAAGTTCTTTGAATGCTTTCTTCAATATCTGAACACCGCGCTCAACCTGTTCTTGGGTGTGAGATGCCATAAGGGCAAATCTTACCAGCGTATCCTGTGGTGCGCAGGCTGGTGGGATAACGGGGTTGATGAACACACCGTTGTCAAAGGCCAGCTTGGTAACCATAAAGGTCTTCTCGATGTCTCTTACATAGAGAGGTATGATAGGACTTTCGGTATCTCCGATTTCAAAGCCTTCTTCCTTGAAACGCTTCAGAGCATAGTTGGTCACATCCCAAAGGTGCTCCAGACGCGAGGGCTCCTCCTGAAGGATGTGCAGAGCCTCGAGAGCAGCAGCGGTAGCAGCGGGAGTGTCGCTGGCACTGAAGATATAAGTACGGCAGCTGTGGCGCAGGAAGTTGATGGTGTCTGCATCGCCGGCAATGAAGCCGCCAATCGATGCAAGGCTCTTCGAGAATGTGCCCATGATGAGGTCTACCTCGTCGGTCAGACCGAAGTGGTCGCAGACTCCGCGTCCCTGCTTGCCGAATACGCCAAGGCCGTGTGCCTCGTCTACCATGAGCGAACAGTTGTATTTATGCTTGAGTTCAACGATTTCGGGCAGCTTGGCCAAATCACCTTCCATAGAGAAAACGCCATCGACTACGATGAGCTTGATGGCCTCTTTGGGCAGTTTCTGAAGCACGCGCTCCAGATCTTCCATGTCGTTGTGCTTGTAGTGGAGCTGAGTGGCAAATGACAGACGGCGGCCGTCAACGATACTTGCGTGGTCGCGGTCGTCACAGATAATATAATCTCCACGGCCTACCACCATTGCGATAACGCCAGCGTTGACTGAGAAACCTGTGGCAAAGCATAGAGCGTCGTCTTTATGTTCAAACTCGGCGAGTTCTTTTTCTAATTGTACGTGAATGTCAAGAGTACCATTCAGAAAACGGCTACCGGCGCATCCGGATCCGTATTTATCAAGCGCTTTGTGGGCGGCCTCGATAACTCTCTCGTCACCGGTAAGACCTGTATAGGCGTTTGAGCCAAACATCAATACCTTGTGGCCGTCCATTTCTACTTCTGGACCCTGTTTGCTGGTTATTGCCCGGAAATATGGATACACTCCTGCAGCCATATACTTCTGTGGCTCTCGGTAATTCTTATACCTTTCTTGTAATTGTCCCATTTTAAACTCTCGTTATTAGTCAAATTTTGTGCAAAGGTACAAAAAAAACTTATAAAAGAGCGAAATGTGATAAGAAATAACTCTTTTTGATAAAAATAATACCGTTTGTGAAGAAATATGGAAAGCTTTTTTGTACTTTTGCAGTTAAAGATTCATTTATGAAGTTGAAAGTATTATTCATAATGAACCCTATTTCGGGTACTACGAGTAAGGATGGCATTGCGCCGTTAATCGACAAATATATAGACAGCAGCAAGTTTGATTGTCAGATTCGCGTTACCGAGTATGCGGGTCATGCCGAGCAACTGGCAAGGCAGGCTGTTGCTGATGGGGTTGATGTCTGCGTGGCTGTTGGTGGCGATGGGACTGTCAATGAGGTAGGTCGCGCCATTGTTCATTCCCATACGGCTTTGGGCATTATCCCCTGTGGCTCGGGCAATGGTCTTGCGCGCCACCTGATGATACCTATCAATATCCGGAAGGCGCTCGAGATAATCAATCTGTGCCAGATACGACCGCTCGACTATGGTGTCATCAATGGCTATCCCTTCTTCTGTACTTGTGGAATGGGTTTCGACGCTTGTGTCAGTCACAAGTTTGCCGAAGCTGGCAAGCGTGGCCCCATCACTTATGTCCAGAAGGTTCTGGAGGAAGGACTGAAGTACCAGCCAGAGACTTACGAGATATGTGATGAGAACGGGACCGCTACTTATAAGGCTTTCCTGGTCTCTTGTGCCAATGCGTCGCAGTATGGCAACAATTGCTACATTGCGCCACAGGCATCCATGAGTGACGGACTGATGGATGTAATCATCATGGAGCCATTCGACCTGCTCGAAGCGCCCCAGATAAGCATTGACATGTTCAATAAGACGCTCGACCAGAGCTCCAAAATCAAGACATTCAGAACCAAACATCTGCATATACACCGCTCCAAGCCCGGGATGATACATTTCGACGGTGACCCTGTTATGACCGACGCCGACGTTGAGGTTACGCTGCAGGAGAAGGGCATCAATATCGTCGTGAACCCTTATGCCGACCGAAGCAAGCGCAAGCCTAATGCCTTCCAGAGCGCCGCAGCGCAGATATTCAATGAGATAAATATCGTGCGTGACGACTTGTCGAAGCAGGGACGCCATGTGCTGGCGCTCAGCAAAGTGCTGCAACGCAAATTGAATATCTGACAGATGTTTTTATAGGTAAAACTCTTCTGTCAGTGCTTTATACCAAGCAGAACGGTCACCTCCCTCCATGAGGACGTGACACTTCTCCAGATAGGAGTCGGTCTGATATTTGCCAAACGTAACCAACATGCGTTTGGCAGTTTTTTTCTCTGTCGTCTTGATTAGTGTTTTCTTGTGGATGAAGAACCCTGCGATGCTGCTTTCCTGCAGGAAGACAGCCGACTGGTCGGTGGGGATGATTATCGATAGCAATCCGTTGGGGGCAAGTAGTCTATAGGCATGCCGGAAGAGGTCTTGGGGAAGCAGCGAGTCGGTGTGGCGTGCCATGGAGCGCTGCTCGTCGGGGCATTTCAGTGACTCTGAAAAGAAGGGAGGGTTGCACACGATGCTGTCATATTGTTGTGGTGGTTCAAATGATGACACATCGCTGTGATATACATTGATTCTCGAGGCAAAACGACTGTCAGCGACATTGCCCCGAGCCTGCTGGCAAGCCTTGGGGTCGATGTCGATACAGTCGATATGCGCGCCGTCAAAGCGCTGGGCCATGATCAGGGCGATGAGGCCTGTGCCTGTGCCGATATCCAATATCCTGTCGCCGCCATCGGCCCAACTGCCCAAGAGCACGCCATCGGTGCCAACTTTCATGGCGCACATGTCGTGCTTGACCACAAACTGCTTGAATGTAAAACAATCCTTCATAAGTGTTGCAGTAATCTCCTTAGTTACAAAGGTAATCATTTTCTCTGTAACCGACAACGTTTCGACCGATATCATTGCAGCCAAATCATTGCAAATCGTTTTTGCCGCCACGATGCTCCTTCATGATATTCTACATGTCGCAAGTTACATGAAGGACGAAACGGCGAAATTATCCGCGATGGCTTTTAATATGATTTTGAAGCGCGATTTGGTGATTTCATGACTTGAAACCATCATTGCAAACTGCGATTTGCAGAATTCGCGCTTTGCAATCTGCGCAAAGCCGTCTCGTAGGCAGATGAGGGTTAAAGTTGGCATCGCCAACGCGCCTGTCATTCACAAGATCGTGACTTGTGGAGAGGCGCGCGTCTCTTATACCTATTTATATTTGTATACAGAGAGTGGGGTGGGGGCTTGCAGATAAACGATGCAAACCTATTTTCTCTTGAACACAATCTGCTTGGGCAGCTTCACCCACTTGCGGTTGCGTGCCACCTTCAGCGCGCTTCCCTTGAGCTGCTTCAGGATGCAGATGCCGTCCTTGCCGATGACCAGCTCTGCCTTCAGGTCTTCGCTTCCATAGTCATTGACCATGTCGAGCTGGGCTGCGGTGTCGCTGTGGTTGGTTCTGGCGTCTGTAATGAGCCATTTGCGGCCGTCTTTGTAGTCGCCCAGAAAGCCCGGCATGGCACCGTATATTTCCTGGTTGGGCACGACCACGTTGTTTTGGTAAAAATCTATTACCAGGTATATCCCTAACTCTTCGTTGACAAACTTTCCGCTGAAGTTCTTGGTTGACTGCGCAATAGAGTTTAGCGCTGCCAAAAGCAATATAATGATGGTGTATGTTTTTTTCATTTCGTTACTTCCAAAGATGGTTTTTGCTCTTTTCAAGGGCAAAGTTAGTAATTCCAAATCAAGAAACGTGCCTATATTTGAAGATTTTAACACATAAATTTCTTATTCTGCGATTTTTAGATTACCTTTGCGTCGTATTATAAATAGTTATGAAGAGAACATTATTGTTTCCGGAATATATATTTGAGTCGAGTTGGGAGGTTTGCAATAAGGTTGGCGGTATCTACACAGTACTCTCGTCGCGTGCCCTCACACTACAGAAAGAACTCGGTGACAATCTCATTTTTATAGGTCCTGATTTTGGAGAGGAAACTCCCTATTTTACAGAAGACAAGCGGCTTTACATTGATTGGGTTAATCTGGAGAAGGAATTGGCTTTACGCGTGGGTAGATGGAATGTACCCGGCAATCCTATAGCAATCTTAGTTGACTTCAAACCATTCTTCGCTCAGAAGAATGATATATACACTTGGTTGTGGGAACACTATCAGGTGGATAGTCTGCATGCCTATGGCGATTACGACGAAGCCTCGATGTTCTCCTATGCTGCCGGCCGAGTGGTAGAGAGCTTCTATCGTTACTACATCAATGGCAACCGTCGCGTGGTATATCATGGCAATGAGTGGATGACTGGTCTCGGTCTGCTGTACGTCAAGAGCAAGGTGCCCGAGATAGCCACTATATTCACCACCCATGCCACAAGTATAGGTCGAAGCATCGCCGGCAACAACAAGCCGCTCTATCAGTATCTCGACGCTTACAATGGCAATCAGATGGCTGATGAACTCAATATGCAGTCCAAACATTCCATCGAATTGCGTACTGCCCACAACGTTGACTGCTTCACTACTGTGAGCGACATTACCGCTCTGGAGTGCAAGGAGTTGCTGGACAAGCCCGTAGATGTGGTTCTGCCCAATGGATTTGAAAACGACTTTGTGCCCAAGGGCGCTGCGTTTACCCGCAAGAGGAAGTTGGCAAGAGCCAAACTCCTGAACATAGCCAACGCGCTGATGGGTACCAGTCTGGACGACGACACCGTAATCGTGTCGACAAGCGGCCGTTATGAGTTCCGCAACAAGGGCATCGATGTCTTCATCGACTCTCTCAACCGTCTGCGTCACAATGACAGACTCAACCGCAATGTGCTCGCCTTCATCGAAGTGCCGGGCTGGGTAGGCGTGGGCCGTCAGGACTTGCAGGAACGCCTCGCGCTGATGGAGCAAGGCAAGACTTTTGATACGCCCCTCGACAATCCGAGAGTCACCCATTGGCTGCACAATGCCAATGACGACAAGGTGCTCGGCATGATGAACTATCTCGACATGCACAACTGTCTCGATGACAAGGTCAAAGTGATATTCATCCCTTGTTATCTTACTGGCGACGACGGCATCGTCGATATGCCATACTATGACGTAGTGCTCGGCAATGACCTCTGCGTCTATCCCTCATACTACGAGCCTTGGGGCTATACCCCGCTTGAGGCCATCGCTTTCCATGTGCCTTGTATCACTACCGATTTGGCAGGCTTCGGACTGTGGGCCAACCAGGTAAAGGGGGCAGACAGCGAACTCAGAGATGGCGTCAAGGTGGTGCATCGTACCGACTATAATTATAATAATGTGGCCGACGAGCTTTGTGAGACCATTAGAGAGTTTGCAGCCATGTCGCCCGACGAGGTAAAGACATGCCGCGATGCGGCAGTGCGCCTCTCCAAGAAGGCATTGTGGAGCAAATTCATCGCCTACTACAAGGAAGCCTACGACATCGCACTCTCCAAGTCTGCAAAGAGATAATATATATTAATAAGGTAATACTAATAAATTACATATATGAAGATAAAGTCAGATTATGTCAACGAGCCGAAATGGAAGGAGTTGACAATCAAATCAAGATTGCCAGAAAAATTAAAATGTCTGGATGAGCTCGCTCACAACATGTGGTGGGGCTGGAACTACGAAGCACGTAACATGTTTAAGTGTCTCGATGAAAAGCTCTATGAGGAAGTTGGACACAACCCAGTGCTTCTTCTGGAGAGATTAAGCTATGATCGCAAGGTCGAAATCGTGAACGATACAAAGCTGATGAAGAAAATCAAGGATGTATATGCGAAGTTTACGACCTATATGAACGTCAAGCCCGATGCCAGTCGTCCTTCTGTAGCTTATTTCTGTATGGAATATGGTCTCAACCAGGTGCTCAAGATTTACTCCGGTGGTCTCGGTATGCTGGCTGGTGACTACCTCAAGGAGGCTTCTGACAGTAATGTAGACCTCTGTGCCGTAGGTTTCCTCTATCGCTTCGGCTACTTCACTCAGAGTCTGAGTATGGACGGCCAGCAGATTGCCAAATACGACGCCCAGAACTTCAATTCTCTTCCTATTGAGCGTGTTCTGGACAAGGATGGCAACCCTGTTGTGGTAGACGTACCCTATATGAACTATCAGGTACATGCTTATGTTTGGCAGGTAAACGTTGGCCGTATCAAGCTCTATCTGCTCGATACCGACAATGATATGAACTCTGAGTTTGACCGTCCTATCACCCATTCACTGTATGGCGGCGACTGGGAGAACCGTCTGAAGCAGGAAATCCTGCTGGGTATTGGTGGTATCCTTACTCTGAAGAAGCTCGGAATTACCAAGGACATCTATCACTGCAATGAGGGCCACGCTGCCCTGTGCAACCTGCAGCGTCTCTGCGACTATGTTGACAATGGCCTTACCTTCAACCAGGCTATGGAGCTGGTTAAGGCTTCTTCACTCTATACCGTTCACACTCCTGTGCCTGCCGGTCACGACTACTTCGATGAGTCTCTGTTTGGCAAGTACATGGGCGGCTATCCTTCACGTCTCGGCATCAGTTGGGATGAGTTTATCGGCATGGGTCGTCAGAATCCAGATGACCACAGTGAGCGTTTCTGTATGTCAACATTCGCTTGCAACACCTGCCAGGGTATCAATGGCGTGAGCAAACTCCATGGCTGGGTTAGCCAGCAGATGTTCCAGCCCTTGTGGAAGGGATATTTTGCAGAGGAAAACTCAGTGGGCTATGTTACCAATGGCGTTCACTTCCCATCATGGACAGCGACAGAGTGGCGTAAGGTATATGACAAGTATTTCGACGAGTCGTTCATGAGCGACCAGAGCAATGAGTCTATCTGGCATGGTATCTACAACGTTCCAGACGATGAAATCTGGGAGACCCGTATGGCTCTCAAGAAGAAGCTCATTAGCTATATCCGTGAGAAGTTTACCCAGACATGGCTCCGCAACCAGGGCGACCCTGCTCGCGTGGTATCACTGCTGGAGCGCATCAACCCCAACGCGTTGATGATTGGCTTCTGCCGTCGTTTTGCTACTTACAAGCGCGCCCACCTGCTCTTCACCGACCTGGATCGCCTCAGCAAGATTGTTAACGACCCCGAGCATCCAGTGCTCTTCTTCTTCTCTGGTAAGGCTCACCCCGCTGACGGCGCCGGACAGGGACTTATCAAGAAGATCTTTGAAATCAGCCAGCGTCCAGAGTTCCTCGGTAAGATTATCTTCCTCGAGGACTACGATATGCAGCTTGCCCGTCGCTTGGTATCTGGTGTCGATATCTGGATGAATACTCCTACCCGTCCTCTCGAGGCTTCCGGCACATCTGGTGAGAAGGCCGAGATGAACGGTGTGGTTAACCTCTCTGTTCTTGATGGTTGGTGGGTTGAAGGCTATCGTGAGGGTGCCGGTTGGGCTCTCCCCGAGAAGCGTACCTATCAGAACCAGGGTTATCAGGACCAGCTCGACGCAGCTACAATCTATGGTCTGCTCGAGAATGAGATTATTCCTCTCTACTATAAGAAGTCTAAGAAGGGCTATAGTGAGGGTTGGATTAAGGTAATCAAGAACTCTATCGCCACTATCGCTCCCCACTACACCATGAAGCGTCAGTTGGATGACTACTACACTAAGTTCTACAACGCCCAGGCTGCACGCTACCACAAGCTGGCTGCCGACAACAATCGTCTGGCTAAGGACCTGGCTCAGTGGAAGGAAACCGTTGCCGAGCGTTGGGATAGTATCAACGTTGTGTCTAAGGAGACAACTCTCCTTGATAATGGCGGCGAGACCGGAGTAAGCTACAAGCTGAGATATGTCATCGACGAGCAGGGTCTTGTGGATGCTGTTGGTCTGGAGCTTGTTTCGCTCAACAATGAACTTACTCCTGATGGTCGCCAGGTTTACAGCGTTCATCCGTTTGAGGTAGTTGGCCACGAGGGCAATAACTATATCTTCGAGGTAAATGTTGAACCCGATGTTGCTGGTGCCTTCCGTACTTGTGTTCGTATGTATCCCAAGAATGCTGAGCTGCCCCATCGTCAGGACTTCTGCTATGTGAAGTGGCTTGACTAACATTATTAAATTTATATATGGAGAGGGTGGTTGTTTGAGCAACCATCCTCTTTTTTTGTCCACATCTGGCATTTTTATTTGTAATAGATTGTGTGATTAACATAAATGATGTATTTTTGCAGATGAGATAGGTCTTTGGAATGCGGCCTGTCAGAATAATATATAGTATAGATATGACCACCGATTACCAGATAAGAGTTACGCCGCAAGTCGCGGCAAGCGAGCAGAGTATATTACAGTTTTTGGCAGACGAAAAGGGCGTCGATGTGACGAAGGTTACGACCACGCGCATTGTCAAACGGTCGATAGATGCCCGTCAACGTAATATATTCATCAACCTCACGGTCAGAGTCTACATCAATGAGTTTCCTTCCGGTGACTTCCAACGCACCGTCTATCCCCAGGTAGATGAAAAGCCTCAGGTGCTCGTGATAGGAGAGGGCCCCGGCGGCTTGTTTGCTGCTTTGCGACTGATAGAACTTGGGTATAAGCCGATTGTGCTTGAGCGTGGAAAGAATGTCCATGACCGTAAGCGTGATATGGCACTCATTGCCAAAATCCAAAAGGTGGATGAAGAGTCCAACTATTGTTTTGGCGAAGGCGGAGCTGGCGCTTACTCGGATGGCAAGTTGTTTACACGCAGCAAGAAGCGTGGCAATGTCGACAAGATACTTAATGTATTCTGTCAGCACGGTGCCTCCACATCCATTCTGGTTGACGCCCACCCTCATATAGGTACAGACAAGTTGCCCCGAGTTATAGAAAACATGCGCAACACTATCCTTGGATGTGGCGGTCAGGTGCATTTCCAGACCAAAATGACCAGCCTCATCACCAAGGGTGATACCGTGGTCGGTGTAGAAGCGGTAGATCTGAATACAGGTGAGCAACGTTGCTGGAATGGTCCTGTCATTCTTGCCACGGGTCATAGTGCTCGCGACGTTTATCGTTATCTTTATCGTGACAATATTGAGATTGAGGCCAAAGGCATTGCCGTCGGTGTAAGACTCGAGCATCCCGCCATGCTTATAGACCAGATACAATATCACAGTAAGCAAGGTCGCGGCAAATACCTTCCTGCTGCAGAGTATAGCATGGTCACTCAGGTTGACGGAAGGGGCGTTTATAGCTTTTGCATGTGTCCCGGCGGTTTTGTAATACCCGCTGCAACAGGACCCGAGCAAATCGTTGTCAATGGTATGAGCCCCGCCAACCGTGGAACCAAGTGGAGCAATTCGGGTATGGTTGTCGAGTTGCGTCCCGAGGATATCGATGCAGACAATCCATTGGCCGTTATGCACTACCAGGAGGAAGTTGAGAAGATGTGTTGGCAACAAGGAAACCGTCAGCAGACAGCTCCAGCCCAGCGAATGGCTGACTTCGTGAACAACAGATTGAGCTATGACCTACCCGCAAGCAGCTATGCGCCCGGATTGATTTCGAGCCCATTGCATTTCTGGATGCCCAAGCCGATTGCATCACGCCTTCAGGAAGGTTTCAAGACCTTTGGTCGCCAGGCTCATGGTTTTCTTACCAATGAAGCGGTGCTCATAGCTATGGAAACACGTACCAGCTCGCCGGTGAGAATACTTCGCGACCGGGAATCGCTTATGCATGTGAGACTCCAGGGCCTTTTCCCTTGTGGAGAAGGAGCAGGGTATGCAGGCGGAATCGTTTCTGCCGGCGTTGATGGTGAGCGTTGTGCCGAGCAGTGTGCTGCCTATCTGCAACAAATCTAATTCAGTCAGGCTTGAGATATAGCGTAGATTTCTATCGTAACAATCCGCTGTTCGTGATAGCGGTTATGTTCATTTTAGGCATAGCTTTGGGCGATATTCTTATGTTGCCGTTTGCAGTTTATGCCGTCCTCCTGATTTCCGCTATAGCTATCGGCAGCTGGTTCATGCGCTTCCCGATTGTTTCAAGTCTGAGTGTCCATGTCGGCGCCATCATCGCTGGAGCCTGGCTTGTCACCATCGCGAAAGAGTACAACAAGGCCATTCCCGTCGGGCGACATTATTATGAGGCTGTTGTCGTCAGCCAACCCGTCATTACCGACAAGTCTTTCAAGTGCGACTTGTGGATTGTCAATACTCCAGAGCCTATCAAGGTGAAGGCCACGCTGTTGCGCGATGCCCAACTCTATGGCGATACGCTTAGGCCTGGCGACGGACTTGTCGTCAGCACCGCCTTGAAAGCCGTAGCCGATGTAGACTACAGTGACGGACATTTCGATTATCAGCGCTGGCTGCGTGTCAATCACTATGATGCGACCGCTTATGTATGGCAAGACTGGCAACGCGAGCAAATCAAAATAAGCAATTTGCCAACCATGGAGAAAATACGCATGCGTGCAACGATGTGGCGTGGCAACTTGCAGGAGAATTACAGGCGTCTGGGTCTTGAAGACAGGACATTGGCACTCATTAGCGCCATGACTATTGGCGACAAGAGTCTCCTTGACGACCAAATGCGTGACGAATACTCTATTTCCGGTGCAAGTCACATCCTGGCTTTGAGCGGTTTGCATCTGATGGTGTTGTTTGCGATAGTCAATTACATTATGAATGGCATCGCCAAGTTTCTGATTGCTTACACCGGAGGCAAAGGAAGACTCACTATCAAATTCATTAAGGCCCTCTTGTTGTTTGGATTGATATGGGGATTTACTATCCTTGTCGGACTTTCGCCCAGCATTACGAGAGCCGCGACCATGATTAGCCTGTATGCAGTTGTCGATTTAGACAACAGACCACATCAGCCATTCAATACATTGGCGTTTACAGCCCTGGTAATTCTTCTCTTCAATCCCTTATCCTTGTGGGATGTGGGTTTTCAGTTGTCTTTCATGGCCGTTTTGGGTATCTTCTTCTTTCAACCCAAGCGCCGCCTCAACTGGTTTCTGTCACTGTTGTGGCTCTCCTTGTCAGCCCAGCTGGCGGTGGCACCATTGCTGTTATACCATTTCGGCCGGTTGTCCTGTTATTTCCTTCTTGCCAACATTGTGGTGGTGCCTTGCGCGTACATTATAGTATATTCCGCATTTGCCGTATTGCTCCTTACCCCCGTCGCCCTAATCCAACGGTGGATGGTGGCCATTCTCACATCTGCCGCCCATATCATGGACAGCAGCGTGAGGGGAATTGCCATGCTGCCCGGCGCTTCTATCGAAAATATTCATTTTGATGGCGTTCAGGTCGTTGCTCTTTATGTGTTAATCATTTGTGTGTATCGCATATTTTGTCTAACTTTGCATTCCAAATGATGAGTCGATATTTTATTTATCTTAGTTTTGACGGAACCGCCTATCATGGTTGGCAGATACAGCCTAATGGAATATCTGTCCAGCAGGTTCTTCAAGAACGTTTGTCCACACTGCTGAGAGGTGTCATCGAGGTGGTGGGAGCCGGTCGCACCGATGCCGGCGTCCATGCCCATTTGATGGTTGCCCATTTTGATTATGACGGCGAGCTCGATGGAGCCCAACTGGCTTATAAGTTGAACCGGATGATGCCACGCGACATAGCCATACACGACGTGAGGAAAGTCGCAGACGATTTGCATGCACGTTTCTCTGCCGTCAAGCGCACCTATCGTTATTATATACATACCCATCGCAATCCTTTCCATCGTTTTTATTCCTTGGAGATGCCTTATCAGCTTGATTTCGAAGCCATGAATGAGGCAGCCCGGCTGCTGCTCAATGTCAAGGACTTCGGTTCTTTCTGCAAGGCAGGCGCAGATGTCAAGACTACGTTGTGCGACCTGACCAAGGCCGAATGGATTAAGATGGAGGAGCCTGGCTGCTGGTATTTCGAGATTATCGCCAACCGATTCTTGCGTAATATGGTGCGTGCCGTGGTTGGCACATTGGTCGAGGTAGGTCGTGGTCGTATGACTCTTGATGAGTTCCGTGCGGTTGTAGCTTCCGGTAGCCGTAAAAATGCAGGTGAGAGCATGCCTGCTCATGCCCTTTTCCTCTGGGATATAGTTTATTAAATATATAAGTGATGGTCTGGTTAAGTCTTGCTTTCCTTTCAGCGCTGCTGTTAGGTTTTTATGACACATGTAAGAAGAAATCTCTCGATGGCAATGCTGTCATCCCCGTTCTTTTCCTTAACACCCTGTTTTCTTCTGTTATCTTCTTGCCCTTTATTCTTTTGTCCGCAAACTCCCATCTGTTAGAGGGGAGTATGTTTTACGTACAGTCCCAGGGTTGGGAGGTACACAAGTATATCCTGCTCAAGAGTTGTATCGTCCTGTCGTCATGGACGCTTGGCTATTTTGCCATGAAGCATCTGCCGCTTACCATCGTTGGCCCCATCAATGCCACCCGCCCCGTGATGACGTTGATAGGTGCGCTGCTACTTTTTGGCGAGCGACTCAATGCGTGGCAATGGGTGGGTGTGGTCTTTGCCATCATCTCTTTCTTTATGCTGAGCCGCAGCAGCAAGAAGGAAGGCATCGACTTCAAGCACAACATCTGGATAATCTTTCTTGTCGGAGCAGCACTGTTGGGTGCCGCCAGCGGACTGTACGACAAGTATCTTATGGCGCCTGCCGATAATGGCGGCCTCGCGCTTAACAGTATGACCGTACAGAGCTGGTACAATCTCTACCAGATGGCCATGATGGGTATCGTCCTTCTCATCTGGTGGTGGAAGAGGGGGAAGACCGAGCGCTTCAGATGGAGTTGGTACATCGTGTTCATCTCCGTATTTCTCTGCGCCGCCGACTTTGTCTATTTCTATGCCTTGAGCCTTCCTGCCGCCATGATTTCCATCGTTTCCATGGTACGCCGCAGTTCGGTTATCGTCAGTTTCATGTGTGGAGCCTTGCTTTTCCACGAGAAGAACCTGAAGTCTAAAGCCATAGACTTGCTGTTGGTGCTTGTGGGCATGGTCTTTTTGTGGATAGGAGGTCATTAAAAAATCAAAAAAACATGCATCCACTTTGGCTTTTGCCATATTTCTTGTAACTTTGTACATAAATAACCACATTATTATGTCACGAAACATATTCAAAGGCTTGGGTATTGCCCTGATAACTCCCTTTACACAAGACGGTGAAGTAGATTATGCTGCGTTACAGCGCCTGATACGATATCAATTGGATAACGGTGCCGATTTTTTCTGTATTCTTGCAACCACTGGAGAGGCACCTTGTCTCTCTCGTGATGAAAAAGACAAGATAACGGAGGTCGTTAAAGAGATTACAAATGGCAGAGTGCCTATCCTTAAATATTGTGGTGGCAATAATACTCGTGAGGTTGTTGCCGAAATACAGGAAACCGACTGGTCTGGAATTGATGGTATTCTCAGTATCTGCCCGTATTACAACAAGCCCTCACAAGAGGGGCTTTACCAGCATTTCAAGGCAATAAGCCAGGCAAGCCCTCTACCCATCGTTTTGTATAACGTGCCAGGACGTACCGGCGTCAACATGAAGCCTGAGACTATCGTGCGCTTGGCGCGAGAGTGCCACAACATCGTGGGAGTCAAGGAGGCGAGCGGCTCGCTTGAGCAGGTGGATGAAATCATCAAGAACAAACCAGATGGCTTTGAGGTCATCAGCGGCGACGACGCACTTACGTTCTCCATGGTTGCAAGTGGCGCCATCGGAGTCATCTCTGTGATAGGCAATGCACTGCCCAAGGAGTTCTCGCGTATGATTAGACTTGAGTTCAAGGGCGAATACGACCCCGCCAGAACCATCCACCACCGTTTTACCGAACTTTACAAACTGCTCTTTGTCGATGGCAACCCTGCTGGAGTCAAGGCTCTGCTCAACGACATGGGATATATCGAAAATGTATTGCGTCTGCCTTTGGTCCCCACTACCATTGCGACCAAGGAGAAGATGGCCAACATTCTCAAGGAGCTTCGCATATAGGACGAGACTTCATTATAAGATACGAAAGAGGGATATGCTGTCGGCATATCCCTCTTTCGTATCTCTATTTGGCTTATACTTCGGTAAGTTCACCAGCTATAGAGTGAGCCATCAGCTCTCTGATTTTCTCGGAGTCATCGTATCTCCCTTGCAGATACATCAACTTGGTGGCAGCAGCCTCTACGGTGCTGTCTCTGCCAGAGATGATGCCCGCCTGGAGCAGTTGCCGTCCCGTATCATACCTTCCCATTTCCACCTTGCCCGATATACATTGGCTAATGTTGACCACCACCACGCCGCGATTGCTCGCCTCGCGCAGTTCATTGACAATCCATGGGTAGTGAGGTGCATTTCCGCTGCCATAACTGCGCATGATGATACCCCGGAGTTCGGGAGCCTCAAGCACGTGCTTCACTATATTCTCGTCTATACCCGGGAAGAGGGAGAAGATGATGACATTGCGGTCCATCTCCTTGTGCACGATAAGCGGTTTGCTGTAGTCGGGGGTAAGGATGTGATGGGTGTGGAAGGTGAAATCGACTCCCGCATCGCAGAGGTGCGGGTAGTTGAACGAGTCAAAAGCGTTGAACCCGTCGGCATTCTGCTTGGTGGCACGGTTGCCTCGCAGCAGATGGCCGTTGAAGTAGATACACACCTCGGGCACCATCGGGGTGCCGTCTTGACGATAGGTCGACGCCAGTTCTATACTCGTCAGGATATTCTCCTTGCCGTCGGTGCGCAACTGGCCTAATGGCAGCTGGCTTCCGGTTAGGATTACCGGTTTGGTGAGGTTCTCTAAGAGGAAAGATAGGGCCGAAGCGGTGTAGGCCATGGTGTCTGTACCATGCAGGATGACAAAGCCGTCATACATATCATACTGTTCACCGATGATAGAGACCAGCTTTATCCATGAGTCAGTGCTCATGTCGCTCGAATCTATTGGCGGATTGAACTGATAGATGTCTATATCAGTCTTGATATATTGGAATTCCGGCAAATGCTCTTTAAGATGCTTAAAATCCAATGGCTCCAGGGCGCCGGTAGCGGGGTTTACACCCATTCCAATGGTGCCACCGGTGTAAATGAGCAGTACTTTTCCTTTTTTTCTCATCATTAAGAATGTAAAGATGATTTGTCAAAATCATATATTCCATGCAAATTTACATTTTTTTTGGTTCTTGCACAAAAAAAATCAGTACATTTGCAACCAAAATAACATATTAATTGATTTATTGTATGAAACAATTTATGGATGCCGATTTCCTTCTCGACACGGAGACGGCCAAACATCTTTACCATGACCACGCTGCCAAGATGCCAATTATCGATTATCATTGTCATCTTGACCCTAAAATGGTGGCCGACAATCATCAGTTTTCAAGCATTACCGAATTGTGGCTTGGAGAGGACCATTACAAGTGGCGCGCTATGCGTACCAATGGCGTTGATGAAAAATATATTACCGGTGATGCTTCCGATTGGGAGAAGTTTGAGAAATGGGCTGACACCATTTCCTACTGCTACCGCAATCCGTTGTATCACTGGACTCACCTTGAACTTCGTTCGGGTTTTGGCATAGACAAGGTGCTCAGCCCAGCCACTGCGCGCGAAATCTATGACGAATGTAATGAGAAACTTAAGCTCCCCGAGTTTTCGGCACGCGGACTGATGTCCCGCTTCAATGTTGAGTGCGTCTGCACAACCGACGACCCCATAGATGACCTGACTTATCACAAGCAAGTCAAGGAAAGCGGTTTCCAGATTCACATGCTGCCCGCCTGGCGCCCCGACAAGGCCATGAATATTGACAAGGTGGGCTTTGCCGATTATGTGCAGACACTGGGTGAGAAGGCCGGCGTGAACATCGTCCACTTCAAGGATATGGTTGATGCCCTCCAGAATCGTCATGACTATTTCAACGCCTGCGGATGCCGTCTTTCCGACCACGGCATTGATGAGTTCTACGACGAGCCATACACCGCGTCACAGATTGAGACCATCTTCTCCAAGGCCATGCGTGGCATGAGCCTGTCGGCATTGGAGATTCGCCAGTTCAAGCATTGTTTCCTTACCCTTAGTGCTGAAATGGACGCTGCCGACGACTGGACACAGCAGTTCCATTATGGCCCTATCCGCAACAACAATACGCGTATGTTCAACGCCATAGGCCCAGATACGGGATTCGACTCCATCGGTGAGTTCAATACCGCTACGGCTATGTCTCATTTCTTTGACCATCTCAATAGCGAGGGCAAACTTACCCGCACCATCATCTACACCCTCAACCCCTGCGCCAATGAGATGATAGCCGCGATGATAGGCAACTTCCAGGATGGCAGCGAGCCGGGCAAGATGCAGTTTGGTGCTGGCTGGTGGTTCAACGACCAGCTCGACGGAATGACCCGCCAGATGAACGCCTTGTCCAACCTGGGTCTCCTGTCAAGGTTTGTGGGCATGCTGACCGACTCTCGCTCGTTCCTGAGCTATCCCCGTCATGAGTACTTCCGTCGTCTGCTGTGCAATCTATTAGGTACAGATGTGGAGCGAGGACTTATACCCAATGACGAGGAACCCTTGGCACGCATGGTGGAGGACATCTCCTACAACAATGCGCGCAGATATTTCAGATTCTATTGATACCGTCCAGACCGAAGATAAACAGAGAGGGCTTGCAGCATCATGTTGCAAGCCCTTTTTATCTTTTGGCATGGCGGCATTGTCATTTGCCATGTTCTTGATAGTAGATGGCGGCAGCGAGAGTCGGGATGTGTGTTTGCTGCATATCATAGTCTTGTTGTGAGAGCAACGCAATATATATCCGTAAAAACCAAAAACATCCGAGGTCTCATTAAAGATAATTCCGTGGTTTGATTTATGGCTTTCACACTTTGATGCCGTCTTTTCACGCCATGATTTTGTGGTTTCGCGCTTTGCAATCAACTTGTATCTTATCTCCAACTGAAATGGCGCCTCTGCGCGGTCAGGGGCGCTGGTTGGGGTAGAGGTGGTGGTCGCCATAGAACGGGCGGTTGTTGTCATACCACGCCTGTTGTACATCGACCTGGATAGAAAACGACGGACTGAAATTGTATTTGGCACCGATACCGATGACATTGGCACCGGGAGTGGCAAAGCCATAACCCGTACGCATGGAGAAGGGTAGGGCGCTGTAGCCCCAATAGCCATATCCGGGCATACCATAACGATTGAAGAAGGAGTTATAGTTGTTGGCTATCGAGAGCTGGCCATAGGCATAGAGTTCCCACTTCTCATTGATTTTGTAACCCAGAATGCCATAGAGACCGACATCACGGTAGGCGTCACCGCCCCAAGTGGTGTTGTTGAAGTAAATGCCGGCCGCACCCCATAACTTGCCGTCGCGCGTAAGGGGCGCGAGATAGGCGGCATTGATGTTCTGGCCGAAGCCGCCACGATGAGGGGCGTGTTTGCCCAGTGTGGCAAAGGCGCTGAAGTCGAGCGCGAGGTTGAGCCCCTCGTGCATGCCACTGATATAGGTATCGACATTGGGCTCGGGTTGGGCAAGCTCGGTATTCAGAAGCCGTGGCTCGCCATTGTAGATGCGTGGCGCCTGTCCTATATAATATAAGGTGTCGCCGGGAAGCAACCATTCGTTGCGCATATTGTCTGCACTGTGGAGCGGACCACGTGCTATACGCTGTGCAAATATGGCGTGGCTCATGCTGAAGAGCCATATTAAAAGCATAATTCGTTTCATAACGGCAAAATTAATAGTTTCGGATAACTTATCGGCAACTTCGAGGCAAAAAAAGTTGGTTTTGTTTGCCTTGTTAACCTAATTTATGTTACCTTTGTAAATTATAGAGCTTTTATTAATCACTAATATAACGATAGAAATGGGTTTTTTGAAGTCATTATTAGGCTTGCGTGGCGACGATGACGCCGCCAAGAACGACGATAACAAGAGTAAGGAATTTGATGTGCTCAAGTACGACGGCGTGCGCGCCCTCCGTATGGGTCAGAACGATTATGCGGTAAAGTGCTTTGAACATGCGCTCCAGATACATGATGACCTTGAGACCTGTGACTATCTCTCCCAGGCCTATCTGCGACTCGGCGACCTCAAGAGCTCCTACCAGTATCTCGGTCGTCTCGCCGAAGCACAGCCCGACAATGAGCAGATATGGCTGCGTATGGCCAATGTGGCCTATATGCGTGAAGACTACGACGCCCAGCAACAGATGAGCAACAAGGCTTTGGAAGTTAATCCTGAAAGTGCCGAAGCCCATTACTTGTTGGCCCAATCGTATGTAGGACAGGGCAACCCCATACTGGCAATAGCCATGCTTACCAAGGCAATAGCCATCAACGAGGCTTTCCTCGGTGCCAATCTGCTGCGTGGAGAGACCCTCCTGAAGATGGGCGACCTCGCCGGTGCCGAGACTGATGTGAAACTGCTCATGGAAAAGGTGCCCGACAATGAGGATGCGCTGCTCCTGGCTGCCAGAGTGGCCAAGGCCAAGAATGACCTCGATGGCGCTTTGGCTTACTACGACCGCGTGATTGACGCCAATCCTTTCAGCGCCGCTGCCATGAAGGAGCGCGGAGCGGTGAAGTATGCCAAGGGCGACAAGGAAGGCGCCGAAGCTGACGCCCGTGCTGCGCTGGAGCTGGAACCCGAACAGGTGGCCGATGTCAATGGAGACTATGCCGCCCGCGGTACCGAGGACATACAGCGCAAGGTCGAAGAAGCCTATCGCAACAGCAATCCATTCGGTGTATAAGTCAGTAGGCTCTGTGAACGTGTCCACCGCGTAAACCGGGATGATGGTCCTGCCGACTAACGGACGCAGTGCACTCGCCGGGTGCCCGGAACGGAGGACGGCTGCGACAGCGATGAGCGCAAAGGTGATGGCCAGCGTGGCGACAATTGCAGATAATTGAAAAAAAACTATCGAAATGTTTGCATGGTTCACTGGAAAGTTATACTTTTGTATCGTAAACGCAATAATAACGATAATATGATAGCAATGAACGCATACTTTTATGGCTTTTACTTTTACTTTGCAAGCAATTGTGAAGCGGGAAGTTGCGTATAAAATCAACTTAGGATATTAACATAACAGTAATCCCGCTTCAAGCCTATTGGAGCGGGATTTTTGCATAAATAAAAGATACGAATGAAGAGAGTAGCAATACAGGGAGTAATCGGGTCGTTTCATGATATAGCGGCACATCAGTATTTCGAAGGAGAACAGTTGCAAATCATCTGCTGCTCGACCTTCGAACAGATATTCGAGAATATCAGACGTGACCCCACCGTGATTGGCTTTCTCGCCATTGAGAACACGATAGCCGGCTCGTTGCTGCATAATTATGAACTGCTGCGCTCGTCGGGTACTACCATCGTGGGCGAACACCGTCTGCACATCCAGCATGCCATCTGCTGTCTGCCCGACGACGACTGGACCAGCGTGACCGAGGTCCACTCGCACCCCGTGGCGCTGATGCAGTGCCGCAACTTTCTCTCCAACCATCCCGGTATCAAGGCAGTGGAAGGCGAGGACACCGCGGGGAGTGCCGAATACATCAGCCGCAACCGCTGCAAGGGTTGGGCGGCCATCTGCCATGCCGATGCCGCCAGGCTCTATGGCATGAAGGTGCTGGAAGACCATATCGAGGACAACAAGCACAACTTTACCCGCTTCCTGGTGGTATGCCATCCCAACAAGGCCGATTTCATGAGGCAGATAGAGCATACCAACAAGTCGAGTCTCGTATTCTCGTTGCCCCACGAGGAAGGAAGTCTGTCCAAGGTGCTTACCATTCTCTCCTTCTACGACATCAACTTGACCAAGATACAGTCTCTGCCCATCATCGGGCATGAGTGGGAATATCTCTTCTATGTCGATGTGACCTTCGACAATCTCACGCGTTACCGCCAGTCGATAGACGCCATTATACCACTGACTAAAGAACTACAAATAATCGGAGAATATGAACAACATTAAACCAGCCAGCCGCCTGGACGCGGTACAGGAATATTACTTCAGTCGGAAACTCAAGGAAGTGGCACGACTCAATGCTGAAGGACAGGATATCATAAGTCTTGCTATAGGCAGTCCGGACCAGCCGCCTTCGCCCCAGACCATCGACAAACTCTGCGAGGTGGCTCACGACCCGTCGGCCCACGGCTACCAGCCCACGATGGGTACGATGGAACTGAGGAAGGCTATGGCAGACTTCTACCACAGATGGTACGGCGTGGAGGTAGACGCCGCCAGTGAGGTGCAGCCCCTGATAGGCAGCAAGGAAGGTATACTGCATATCACTCTCGCCTTTGTCAATCCTGGAGACGAGGTGCTGGTGCCTAATCCAGGCTATCCTACCTATACCTCGCTCAGCAAGATACTCGGTGCTAAGGTGGTCAACTATAATCTGGACGAAGACAATGGCTGGCAGCCCGATTTCGAAGAACTGGAGCACAGAGACCTGTCGCGCGTGAAGCTGATGTGGACCAATTATCCCAACATGCCCACCGGCGGCGATGCCCGTATGGAAACGTACCGCAAGCTGGTCGACTTTGCCCGCCGCCATGACATCGTAGTGGTCAACGACAATCCCTACTCGTTTATCCTCAACGAGCATCCCCTGTCTCTGCTCCAAGTGGAAGGCGCCAAGGACTGTTGTATAGAGCTCAACTCGATGTCGAAGGGCTACAACATGCCAGGATGGCGTGTGGGAATGTGTGTATCAAACCCACAGTTCATCAGTTGGATACTGAAAATCAAGAGCAATATAGACAGCGGTACCTTCCGCGGACTGCAACTTGCTGCGGCGGAGGCCCTGACAACCAATACCGAAGAGTGGCATAGAGAATATAATATCAACGTGTATCGCCGTCGCCGCGAAATAGCCGAGCGCATCATGCAGGCTTTGGGCTGCACTTATGATGACAGTCAGGTGGGTATGTTTCTTTGGGGAAAAATCGCTGACAAGTATGCCAATGCCGAGCAACTCACCGAAAGGGTGCTGCACGAGGCCCGGGTCTTCATTACCCCAGGCTTCATATTTGGCAGCAATGGCGAACGCTATGTGAGAATTTCGCTCTGCGCCCAGGGCGATAAGATGCAGGAAGCACTGAGACGCATCGGCGGTCTGGCATGGTGATGATATTAACGATAAAACAACACATTAAAATACGAATAATATGGAATTGGATCTTCTCCCTCTTAATCTGCCGAGCGATAACGAACGCCCGTTGGTCATAGCCGGTCCTTGTTCGGCTGAAAGTGAAGAACAGGTAATGGAAACAGCCCGACAGCTGGCTGCTAAAGGATGTCATAACTTCCGCGCCGGTGTGTGGAAACCCAGAACCAAGCCAGGTGGTTTTGAAGGTAATGGTGAAGAGGCGTTGCCCTGGTTGCAACGTGTCAAGAAAGAGACCGGCATGCTTGTATCTACCGAAGTGGCAAAGCCCGAGCATGTGGAACTCTGTCTGAAATATGGCATAGACATCCTGTGGGTAGGCGCACGCACAGCAGCCAATCCCTTTGCCATGCAGGACTTGGCAGACGCGCTCAAAGGAGTGGATGTGCCCGTGTTTGTCAAGAACCCCGTCAATCCCGACCTGGAACTCTGGATTGGCGCCATGGAGCGTATCAATCAGGCAGGCATCAAGCGTATGGCTGCCATTCATCGCGGCTTCTCCAGCTTTGATAAAAAGATTTACCGAAACCTGCCTATGTGGCAGATACCTATGGAGTTGCATCGTCGCATCCCAACACTTCCCATCATCTGTGACCCCAGTCACATCGGCGGTCGTCGCGAACTGATTGCCCCCTTGTGCCAACAGGCTATGGATCTGGGCTTTGATGGTCTGCTGGTCGAAAGTCACTGCTCTCCTGATGAAGCATGGAGCGATGCCAAGCAACAAGTGACGCCAGAAGTATTGGATTATATATTAAGTTTATTGATAGTGAGAGACGAACATGTAACCACCGAAGGCATAACGCTCTTGCGCAAGCAGGTGGATGAACTGGACAACGAGTTAATGAACCTTCTGTCGAAGCGAATGCGTGTATGCCGCGAGATAGGTCAGTACAAAAAGGAGCACAACATGACTGTATTCCAGGCCAACCGCTATTCGGAAATTTTGGACAAGCGTGGCGCGCAAGGTGCGCTGCTGGGTATGTCGCCAGAGTTTATCGCGCAGGTTTTTGAACACGTACACGAAGAGAGCGTGCGCCAACAGGTAGAAATCATCAACCACTAAAACGGCAAGAAAGAGAATAACAGCATCTATGAAGATATTGATTATGGGAGCAGGGAAGATGGGGAGTTTCTTCATCGACCTGCTCAGCTTTGAGCACGAGGTTGCGGTATATGAGAAGGACGCCAAACGCATGCGGTTTACCTATAACTGCCAGCGGTTTACGTCTCTTGATGAAATAAAAGGTTTTGCCCCAGAACTGGTTATCAATGCGGTGACGGTGAAGTATACCATACCTGCATTCAGAGAGGTCATTCCATATCTGCCGGAAGACTGCATTCTGAGCGATATCAGCTCGGTCAAGACCGGGTTGAAGGAATTCTATGAGAGTACGCATCACCGCTACGTATCTACCCACCCGATGTTTGGTCCGACCTTTGCCAATCTGAACCAACTGTCGGAAGAGAATGCCATCATCATCAGCGAAGGCGACTATATGGGACGCATCTTCTATAAAGACATCTATGCTCGGTTGGGACTGAACATATACGAATATACCTTTGAAGAACATGACAAGACAGTGGCATATTCACTGAGTATACCTTTCGTCAGTACGTTTGTGTTTGCGGCGGTCATGAAGCATCAAGACGCTCCCGGCACCACGTTCAAGCGACATATGCGCATCGCCAAAGGCGTATTAAGCGAGGACGACTACCTGCTCCAGGAAATTCTGTTCAATCCCTACACCCATGACCAGGTGTCGCAAATACGCAGCGAGTTGAAGGAACTGCTCGAAATCATTGACAATCGTGATGCGGATGGGATGAAGGAATATCTCACCAAAATCAGGAAGAATGTAAAGGACTAAAAGACACGGGAGGGGTATGTGTAGTCTGCTGGCTCTGCTGATGGGCATTTTCACGATGGTCGAACTGAATTGCGAAAATCTCTTTGATTGTCGTCATGACAGTTTGAAGGAAGATACTGAGTATCTGCCTACGAGTTATCGTCACTGGACTCCTTACAGATATTGGACCAAGCTGAACCACATAGGCCAGGAAATTATCGCATGTGGAGAGTATCGCGGCAGGTTTGAAATCCCCGACTTGGTGGCTTTGACCGAGGTCGAAAACGACAGTGTGCTTTTTGACCTCACCCGTCGCTCCATACTGCGTCAGGCTCGTTACGAATATGTAATGACCTCTTCGCCCGACGTGCGTGGCATCGATGTGGCGCTACTGTATTCTCCGTTTACGTTCAAGCTATTGGACAGTTATGCCATACGCATAGAACCGATGAAAGGGATGAAGCCCACGCGCGATATACTGTATGCCAAGGGTTTGACGATAACGGATGACACGCTGCATGTCTTTTTGGTGCATGCGCCAAGCCGCTCGGGAGGTGAGAAGGAAACTCAGCCTCATCGAATGTGCGTGGCTGACAAGCTGTTGGAATCGACAGACTCGGTGCTGGCCATCTCGCCATCAGCCAGGATATTGATAGCCGGCGATTTCAATGATACCGAGAAAGACAGGTCGGTCAAGAAAATCGTGGAGCATGGCTTGGTGGAGCTCTCGACCCAACTGCACACAGCCAATGGTGCAAAGGGAACTTATAGGTTTCGCGGGAGATGGCAGAATCTTGACCATATTTTCGGTACGCGTCCTATGTGGGACGACTGGATAGGTGCTGAGCTGGGTGCCTTCAAGTTCCTGCTCACTGAAGACAAGAAATATGGTGGCGTGCAACCTCGTCGCAATTACATAGGAATGAAGTATCAGAATGGCTACAGTGACCATCTGCCTCTGATAGTACGTTTCAAAATTCGTGGCAATTAGTGTGTTTTCATCAGCTTTTATTTGGAACATATATGAGTTTTCCCTATATTTGCAGATGATTAACAATATAATATAAGGTATTATGAAAAAGTGGATTTATTCATCGGCGATTTTGGCGTTTTCCATTATCGTGCTGGGGCTTTGCCTGAAGTGTGGTATAGATGACTTCGCCAACAAAGACCGTAAGGTTACGGTTAAGGGACTGGCAGAGAAGGAAGTGGAAGCAGACAAGGTGACATGGCCAATCCTGTTTAAGGAAACCGGTAATGACCTGCCGGCTTTGTATGATGATATTGCCAACAAACAGGCACGGATAATCAAGTTTCTGCATGAGTCGGGACTGAATGACAAGGACATTACAATAAATGCATCCAAGGTGGTGGACCTCAATGCAGACCAATATTCGTCTAACAACAAGCCTTACCGCTACGTCATCACAGCCATTATGACCGTGACTTCACGCAATGTCAAACTGGTAAGGGGCATTATAGCCAAGCAAAGTGTGCTCCTGAAGCAGGGGATAGCCATCGTCGGGGGCGATTATGAAAATCCGACGGTATACGAGTACGTCTCCTTCACGTCGATGAAGCCGAAAATGATGGAAGAGGCTATACACAATGCGGAGAAAACGGCACAGCAATTTGCTGAAAACAGCCATTCCAATCTGAACAAGATAATCAGTGCCGACCAGGGGCAGTTCAGCATCGAGGACAGGGACCAGAACACTCCTTGGATTAAAAAAGTGAGAGTTGTCACTACGATAACTTTCTCTCTCAAGGACTGAAAATCGCACGATTGTACCAATATTATTGCACATATCTATATATATGTGTGCGCGAGGATAGCGCGGATGTTTTAAAATTCTATAAAACATCCACGCCATTCATCTTTTTGTACCAATAATTCGTTATTTTTGCAATAAAAATATACAAAACAATGTTTGAGAATTTAAGTGACAGACTGGAACGCTCCTTCAAGATACTTAAAGGTGAAGGAAAAATCACGGAAATTAACGTTGCAGAAACTCTGAAGGATGTTCGCCGCGCATTGGTAGATGCAGACGTGAACTATAAAGTAGCTAAGCAATTTACAGATACAGTCAAGCAGAAAGCGCTTGGCATGAATGTGCTTACAGCGGTAAAGCCAGGTCAGCTGATGGTGAAACTTGTACACGACGAGTTGGCAGAACTGATGGGTGGAGAGGCCGTTGAACTGAAGCTCAATGGCAAGCCTTCCGTTATCTTAATGTCGGGATTGCAGGGTTCAGGTAAAACTACTTTTACTGGTAAACTTGCAAACAGGCTGAAGACCAACAATGGTAAGAAGCCTTTGCTCGTAGCTTGCGACGTCTATCGTCCTGCTGCTATTGAGCAGCTTAAGGTTGTTGCGGCTCAGATTGGTGTGCCTGTCTATACCGAAGAAGGTAACAAGGATGTAGTAGAGATTGCGCTCCACGCCATCCACGAGGCCAAGGCTAAAGGCTATGACCTGGTTATCGTCGATACAGCCGGTCGTCTGGCTGTTGACGAAGAGATGATGGATGAAATCTCTCGTCTCAAGGAGGCTGTTAATCCTGATGAGACTCTCTTTGTGGTTGACTCTATGACCGGCCAGGATGCAGTTAATACCGCGAAGGAGTTTAACCAAAGACTTGACTTTGACGGTGTCGTACTGACTAAGCTCGATGGTGATACTCGTGGCGGTGCTGCCCTCAGTATCCGTACGGTTGTCAACAAGCCTATCAAGTTCATCGGTACCGGTGAGAAGATGGAGGCTATTGATGTCTTCTATCCTGAGCGTATGGCTGACCGTATCCTCGGTATGGGTGACGTGGTCAGCTTGGTTGAGCGAGCTCAGCAGCAGTATGACGAAGAAGAAGCCAAGCGTCTCCAGAAGAAAATCCAAAAGAATCAGTTTGACTTTAATGACTTCCTCAACCAGATTAACCAAATCAAGAAGATGGGTAATCTGAAGGATTTGGCCAGTATGATTCCTGGAGTTGGCAAAGCCATCAAGGATATTGATATCGATGACAATGCGTTTAAGGGTATTGAGGCCATCATTTATAGTATGACTCCTGAAGAGCGTAGTAATCCTGGTATTTTGAATACAAGCCGTCGCCAGCGCATCGCCAAAGGTTCCGGAACGAATATTCAAGAGGTGAACAGACTGATTAAGCAGTTTGACCAGACACGTAAAATGATGAAGATGGTTACTGGTGGTAGTATGAAGGGTATGATGAGCCGTATGAAGGGAATGCCTGGAATGCCTAAAATGTAATAATGTATGGCCGAATATAAAATAATTGATGGAAAGGCAACTTCCATTGCCATTAAAAAGGAAATTGCTGAAGAAGTAGAGCGTATCGTTGCCGCTGGAGGTAAACGCCCTCATCTGGCAGCTGTGCTCGTTGGTCACGATGGTGGTAGCGAAACCTACGTCAAGAACAAGGTTATTGCCTGCGAGCAGTGCGGATTCGTTTCGTCGTTGATTCGTTATGAAGAAGACGTGACTGAAGAAGAGCTGTTGGCATGTGTAAATCGTCTGAATTCGGATGAAAATATTGATGGATTTATCGTGCAGCTTCCCCTGCCTAAGCACATTGACGAGCAGAAAATCATTATGGCTATCGACTATCGTAAGGATGTTGACGGATTTCATCCCATCAACGTTGGTCGCATGTCGATAGGCTTGCCATGCTTCGTCTCTGCGACTCCATTGGGTATACTTACGTTGCTGCGCCATTACAATATAGAGACATCTGGAAAGAAGTGTGTCGTGCTCGGGCGAAGTAACATCGTCGGAAAGCCCATGGCCCAGCTCATGATGCAGAAGCAATATGGCGATTGTACTGTTACCGTCTGTCACTCCCATTCCCAGAATCTCAAAGAGGAGTGTAAGCAGGCAGACATCATCATTGCTGCCATCGGTAGACCGCATTTCGTTACAGCTGATATGGTGAAACCTGGAGCGGTTATAGTCGACGTGGGCACAACGCGCGTTCCAGATTCAAGCAAGAAGAGTGGTTTCAAACTTACCGGAGATGTCGATTTCGAGAATGTGGCTCCACTTGCATCGTATATAACTCCAGTTCCAGGTGGGGTGGGCCCAATGACGATTTGTTCCTTAATGAAGAACACTCTGTCAGCCGGCAAAAAGGAATTTTACAAATGACAGCGAACGATTATTACCAGCAAGGCAACGAATATCGTAGACAAGGCGATTGGCAAAAGGCCATGAACTGTTATCTTGAGGCAATTGCCTTGGATGGAGATTCTCCTGCCGTTGAAGCTAAGGCGATGCTGGATGATATATTGAACTTCTATAACAAGGACGCATATAATCCTTAAATACTATATTATTATGAGCAAAATCAAGGGTGCTATCGTAGTCAATACTGACAGATGCAAGGGATGTCAATTGTGCATTGTCGCTTGCCCGAAGAATGTTATTGCATTGGCTCAGAAGAAAGTGAACGTACATGGCTATCCCTATGTCGAAGCAGTTAATCCTGACGACTGTATAGGGTGTGCAAGTTGTGGTGTTGTCTGTCCTGACGGTTGCATAACTGTCTATAAGAAAAAAATGGAGGAATGATTATGGCAGAACAGGAAGTAAAATTAATGAAAGGAAATGAAGCTATTGCTCATGCAGCAATACGTTGCGGTGCTGATGGCTTCTTCGGTTATCCAATTACTCCACAGACAGAAATCATAGAGACGCTCTCTGTGTTGAAGCCATGGGAGACAACGGGAATGGTTGTTCTTCAGGCCGAGAGCGAGGTGGCTTCTATCAACATGGTTTATGGCGGCGCGGGAGCCGGAAAGAAGGTATTTACGACTTCTTCATCACCTGGTGTGTCGCTAATGCAGGAGGGAATCAGCTATATGGCTGGTGCAGAGATACCCGGTGTCTTTGTAAACGTTCAGCGTGGAGGTCCTGGACTCGGAACCATCCAGCCCAGTCAGAGTGATTATTTCCAGTCAACCCGAGGTGGTGGCAATGGTGATTACTATGTGATTGTGCTTGCGCCTAACTCTGTTCAGGAAATGGCAGACTTTATGGACCTCGCTTTTGATTTGGCTTTCAAGTATCACAACCCAGCTATGATTTTGTCGGATGGCGTTATAGGCCAGATGATGGAAAAGGTAGTCCTTCCGCCTATGAAGCCACGCCGCACGGAGGAAGAGATACGACGAGAATGTCCATGGGCAACCATCGGCAGGACTCCCGACCGAGACATTAATATTATGACATCGCTCGAGTTGCAGTCCGAGGTGATGGAGCAGCGTAATATACATCTTCAGAAGAAGTATGACATAATCAAGGAGAATGAAGTCAGATTTGAGAAGACCAACCTTGACGATGCCGATTATGTCATTGTCGCTTTCGGCAGTGTAGCCCGAATCTCGGAAAAGGCTGTCGAGTTGGCGCGCGAAGAAGGTATAAAGGTGGGACTGTTCCGCCCAATTACCTTGTGGCCCTTCCCCGAAAAGGAGATAGCCGAGTTGGCCAAGACCAAGAAAGGTTTCTTGGTAGCCGAGTTGAACGCTGGTCAGATGATAGAGGACGTCCGCCTCGCCGTCAATGGTGAAACCAAGGTCGCGCATTTTGGCAGACTTGGTGGCATGGTGCCTGACCCCGAAGAGATTGTTAACGCATTAAAGGAGGAATTGCTATGAACAACGAAATAGTATCTCAAGAAAATCTTGTGTATCAGAAGCCAAAATTAATGAACGATACCACCATGCACTATTGCCCCGGCTGCTCGCATGGAGTTGTTCACAAACTGGTTGCTGAAGTAATCGAAGAAATGGGATTGGCAGAAAAGACCGTCGGAGTATGTCCTGTGGGATGCGCGGTCTTCGCCTATCGTTATTTGGATATCGACTGGCAGGAAGCAGCCCACGGCCGAGCTCCAGCAGTTGCCACTGGCATCAAGCGCTTATGGCCCGACAGACTCGTGTTTACCTACCAGGGCGATGGAGATATGGCATGTATCGGTACTTGTGAGACGATACATGCGCTCAATCGCGGCGAGAATATTGCAATGATTTTCATCAACAATGCCATTTATGGTATGACCGGCGGACAGATGGCCCCGACCACCCTCGTAGGCCAGAAGACAAGTACCTGTCCCTATGGACGTGACCCGGAAATCCACGGCTGGCCGCTGAATATTGCCGAACTTGCCGCCCATCTCAAGGGAACCTGCTATGTCACTTGCCAGAGCGTCGAGAGTGTTGCGTCGATTCGCAAAGCCAAGATGGCCATCCGCAAGGCTTTCGAGGCATCCATGAAGGGCCTTGGCTCGTCGCTGGTAGAAATCGTTGCGACCTGTAACAGCGGTTGGAAACTCTCTCCAGTCAAGGCCAACGAGTGGATGAAGGAGAATATGTTTGCCAATTATCCCAAAGGCGACTTAAAGGATACGACGAATCTGTAAGTTGAATTATTAAAGGAAATCTATTATGAAAACAGAGATAATAATAAGTGGATTCGGAGGTCAGGGCGTTCTTTCTATGGGTAAGATACTTGCTTATTCCGGACTTATGGAGGGCAAGGAAATCACCTGGATGCCCGCATACGGCCCAGAGCAGCGTGGTGGAACTGCCAATGTTACAGTTATTGTGAGCGACGAGCGCATCTCTTCTCCCATCTTGAGCAAGTATGATGTCGCCATTGTTCTGAACCAGCCTTCGCTTGACAAGTTCCTGCCCAGAGTGAAGAAGGGCGGAATCTTGATTTACGATGGATTTGGTATTGCCAATGCGCCAGTAAGAGATGATATTCAGATTTATCGCATCGATGCCATGGACAAAGCAGCAGAGATGAAGAATACCAAGGTGTTCAACATGATAGTCCTCGGAGGTCTGCTCAAGGTTTGCCCAGTTGTCAGCACCGAAGGATTGAATAAGGCCCTGTACAAAAGCCTTCCCGAGCGCCATCACAAGTTGATTCCTCTCAACATGGAAGCTGTAGAAGAGGGTATGAAGATTATCCAGAAAATCTAAATCCTGCAGCGCAGAACTTTAGAGTCTATAATAAAAAGGTTAAAAGCTATAGCTTTTGACCTTTTTTCTTTTTTTTAACCGCATTATTCTTCGTTTGGTTAAAATTAGTGTTATCTTTGCAACATCAACAATATAATGAAAAACTATTAAAGATAATGGAAAGAACTTGGAGATGGTTTGGCAAGAACGACAAGATTACTCTTGCCATGTTAAGGCAGATAGGTGTGCAAGGTATTGTCACCGCGCTTCACGATGTGCCTAATGGTGAGGTGTGGACGCGTGAGAAGATACACGACCTCAAGGCATATATCGAAAGTTATGGTATGCGATGGAGCGTTGTAGAGAGCCTTCCCGTGTCTGAATCAATAAAATACGCCGGCAAAGACCGCGATGAGCTGATTGAGAAGTATAAAGTCAGCCTTCGCAATTTATCTGCAGAGGGCATTCATACCATTTGTTATAATTTCATGCCCGTTCTCGATTGGGCGAGGACCGATTTGAGCCACCCCAATCCCAATGGCACCACCAATCTGTACTTTTCTCATGCCCAGTTTGCCTATTTCGACATCTGTATACTGCAGAGGGCAAATGCCAAGAATGACTATTCACAAGAGGTCTTGGACGAGGTGGAAAAGCTGAAGCAGACCATGACTCCGGAAGACAACCATAATCTGGTGGAGAATATCATTGTAAAAACCCAAGGCTTCGTCTCAGGCAATATCTCTGAGGGCGACGAGCACCCCGTTGAACTCTTCCGCGAGCTGCTTGACCTCTATAAAGGTATAACCAAGGAACAGCTGCGCGAGAATATGCGCTACTTCCTGGAAGCCATCATGCCCGTCTGCAACGAATGTGACATGTATATGTGCGTGCACCCCGACGACCCACCTTTCCCCATCCTGGGTTTGCCGCGTATCGTCACCAACAAGGAAGACATCCAATGGTTCCTTAATGCCGTAGATGACCCTCACAATGGTCTGACTTTCTGTGCCGGAAGCCTTTCTGCCGGAATTCACAACAACGTGGTAGAGATGGCGCGCCAGTTCAGCAGCCGCACTTGGTTTGTCCATCTGCGCTCTTGCCACATTTTCGACAACGGCGATTTCACCGAAGCCAGCCACTTGGGCGGTCGGGCAGACCTTATTGAGCTCGCCCGTATCTTTGAGAAGGAAAATCCCAACCTCCCCATGCGTGTAGACCACGGCATGACCATGTTGGGCGACGACGAGCGCGGCTATAACGCCGGTTACAGCTTCCTCGGGCGCATGTTTGCCATGGGGCAGGTCCAGGGCATATTGGCCACCGTCGACAGAGAGTTAGGAATAGAATACAGTCAACCTGGTTTTTTTGAATAGTATGAACAATTTATTTGATATCCGCGATTATGTAGTAGTGATAACCGGCGGAACAGGCGTGCTGGGTCGCTGCATCGGCAAATACCTGGCACTCAATGGCGCAAAGGTAGTCCTCCTGGGACGCAAAGCCGAAGTTGGAGCAGAGATAGTAGCCGATATCCAGGCCGAGGGCGGCAATGCCAAGTTTATGAAGTGTGATGTGATGAACCAGGAGATGGTTCAGGCCACTTGCGACGCCATTGTGGCTGAGTATGGTCGTGTCGACACGCTTCTCAATGCAGCCGGAGGCAACCAGAAGGGAGCCACAATCGGCCCCGAACAGAACTTCTTCGATTTGGATCCATCCCAGTTCCAGAGCGTACTCAATCTGAACCTCGTAGGCACCGTCATCCCCACCCAGGTGTTTCTCAAACCGATGGTGGCACAAGGCAAGGGCTCGATTATCAACTTCTCCTCTATGGCAGCCTTCCGCCCGCTGACCCGCGTGTGTGGCTATGCGGCAGCCAAGGCCGGCATCTCCAACTTCACCGAATACATGGCACATGAGTGTGCCAAGAAGTTTGGCGAGGGAATAAGAGTCAACGCCATTGCGCCTGGTTTCTTCATCACCGACCAGAACCGTGCGCTGCTTACCAATCCCGATGGAACCTATACCCAGCGCGGTCAGGACGTGATACGACAGACTCCGTTCGGACGCATGGGCCAGCCAGAGGAGCTCTGTGGAACTATCCATTACCTGATGAGCGATGCCAGCAAGTTTGTCACCGGCACCGTGGCTGTGGTAGATGGTGGTTTCAACATCTTTGCTATGTAACAGATTTTTTAATCATATATCCCTCTTTCAGGATCAGGTCTTGAAAGAGGGATTTATATATATGTAGATTATGAATATTGAACCTATAGCTTATTTTCATTCCCCTTTCCACTCCAAGTTTGGCATTCCTAAGCAGAGCGGACTGGTCGAAGAACTTGAAGGATCAATAGTCTTTTGTCCTGAGTATCGCAATGCCGACGCGCTGCGTGGTCTTGACGAGTTTGATTATCTTTGGCTGATTTGGGGCTTTTCTGCCAACAAGCATGCCGCCACCTCGCTCGTTGTTCGACCGCCGCTGTTGGGCGGCAATGAGAAGATGGGAGTCTTTGCCACACGTTCTCCGTTCCGTCCCAATGCCCTGGGATTGTCGTCGGTACGCATCAGTCGAATAGAGACCGACACTACCCGCGGGCCGGTGATTACGGTGGTGGGCGCCGACCTGATGGATGGCACGCCTATATACGACATCAAACCCTACATTCCTTATGCCGACAGCCACCCTGAGGCTAAAGGTGGATTTACCGACACCCACGCCATCTGCCGTTTGACCGTGGTTATTCCCGACTGCTTTCATAACCTTTTCAGTCAAAGCCAGCTCCAGGCTCTCTATAAGGTGCTCGAACTCGACCCACGTCCGCATTACCACAAGAGCGGACAGAAGGAGTATGGCATGCCCTATATGGACTATGATGTCCATTTCACGGTCAATGATGGCGTATTGACCGTCACGGATGTCATCAAGTAGATTTTCCACCAGTGCAAGCCGAGTCTGAGCCATCGGCAAATCGTTGTCGATACGCCTCATCCCGATGTAGTTCAATTCTGAGTTGGATGCGTGGCGTGAATTCAAGAAATCGTGCTTGGAAACAATAAACTCAAAGTCTGAAATATCCGTTTCATACTTTGAACTTAGTTTTAATTGATGCTCTGGACATTTGTGCATTTCTGCCGATTGCTTCATCCTATGCTGCGGAGTGGGGTAGACAGTTTGCGAGGCCGCTTATACATGCAATATCATAGAAAACCCCGAACACTGGCTTGCGTACCTGTGTTCGGGGTTGAGCGTTCAGGAAGATATCCTAATTGACTATAATCTCGTCGGTAAAGAGCCAGGCTCCGTCGCGGTAGTTCTTGTGGGCTACCATGCGGACGTAACGCGCCTTGCCGTTGTATACGGTTCCGTACATCTTGAAGAGCAGGGCGTCGTAGTCTTCGGGTATGTCGCAATGGATGGTGGCCACGTGGTCATATTTGCTGCCATCTTCCGATACATAATAATCTACCTTCTCCGGGGCGTATACCCATGGTCCGGTCGAGTGCATGAAGTTGGCGCCGATATAGTGGATGTCCTTGACGGCTCCCAGGTCAACCACAACATCCATATTGTCGGTGGTGCCTTGCCAGCGGCGGTCTGTATAAGTCCATCCGCCAACGATACCGTCGGTAAGTGTGACATCTCCTGCTGCCTTCCACTTGTCGCCGTATGGTATGTTGTATTTCACCTTGCATCCCTTGGCCAGATGGTCTATCTGGGTCTTGCTCTCAGGACGGTTACCATATTCATGGGCGAGGTCAAAGGTCTTGTAACCATCGGCCTTCATCATCTCGCAGAGACCGAGGGCGCGCTTCTTGAAACTGTCATATTGCTTGAGATTGGCGTTGGTCCATCCTGTCTCGGCAATGGCAAACGCACGTGGATAGTACATATACTCGGCGTGGCTGTCGTCGGGGATATACTCGCTCCAAAGGTTGCCCTGGATGCCCAGGAGATGGCGCTTCTGCGTGTCTGTCAGCGTGGCGCCGGGATTGTAGTCATACACCTGCTTGAGCGGGGTGTAGCCACCTATAGAGAGCGGCTCCTTGAACGGAGCGTCCTGCGTATAGTCGAGATAGCAGTATTCGCCGGGAGTCATGATGGCATCGTGGCCGTCGTTGATGGCCTTGATACCGCCGTCGGTGCCTCTCCACGACATCACGGTGGCATTGGGCGTGAGTCCGCCTTCGAGTATTTCGTCCCAACCTATAATCTGGCGACCGCGCTGGTTGACATATTTCTCTATGCGGTTGATGAAATAGCTTTGCAGTTCGTCTACGTTCTTCAGCTGCAGGCTCTCCATGCGCTTCTTGCAGTCGGCACACTTGTGCCAGCCACCCTTGGATGCCTCGTCGCCACCGATATGGATGTAGGGGGAAGGGAAAAGGTCGATGACTTCATCGAGCACATTCTGGAGGAAAGTAAAGGTGGATTCTTTGCCGGCACAGAAATCGTAGTCGGTATATGCCTTTCCGCTGCACGAGATTTCGGGGTAGGCCGATGTCACCTCTTCGCTGTGGCCGGGCATCTCTATCTCGGGTATTACCGTGATATGTCGCTTGGCGGCGTAGGCCAGAATTTCACGGATGTCGTCTTTGGTGTAATAACCGCCATAAGCCTCGTTGCTGAAGTCGCAGTATTTCTTGCCTTGGGCAACCCAGTCCATCCATTTGCGCTCTCTGCGCCAGGCGGCAAACTCAGTGAGTCTGGGGTATTTGTCTATCTGGATGCGCCATCCCGCTCCGTCGGTGAGGTGAAGGTGCATCACGTTGAGTTTCAGCATGGCCATAGCGTCGAGCTGCTTCAGCAGAAACGCCTTTGGACGGAAATGGCGTGACACGTCAAACATGAGTCCACGCCAACGGTAGGCGGGCGAGTCGTTGATGATGCAGCACTGCAGTCTACGCTGCTGCGCCGCCATCTGCATCAGTGTCTGGATGGCGTAGAATGCGCCAGCCTCGGTCTGGGCCTCAATGCGTATCTGGCGGGGAGCGATGCTGAGCGTGTAGGACTCGTCGGTATAGCTGCCAGTGGGAACAGACTTCTTGCTTTTGATAACAATTCCGATGTCGGCCTTGGCATAATTGGCGGCTTGGTGCAGTCTGAGTTTGCAGTCTTGCAGATAAGATGCCAGAGTCTGGCTGCTGCCTTTGATATAAAAAGTCGCCCCGCTCCCGGGCAGGGTATATTCACCCGATTTGATGGTGATGCCGTTGGGCAGAGGGGTTACGCCCGAGGGGACAGCCGTTTCGGCGGCGCTGGCCACACCAGGACACACACACATGATGCAGAGCATGATGTAGGAAAACAATGAAAATCTCATAGTCAATAGCTTGATTGTTAGTAATTATTATTGTTGTTTATTCTTTCGTTTGTCTTTAGCTTTCTTGGCCTTCTTCTTAGCCTTCTTGTCCTTCTTCTGAGGATGCAGCCCCAACAGGTCACGCCAGCCATTGAAGTCTCTCTTCAATATAATGCCAAGGCCCTGGGTATTAAGACTGTTCTTGGTGAAGTAGCGGTCATTGGTCTGGTTGTAAACCCTCACGGCGAGGTTGCCGTTGGGATAGATAAGATACTGAAGGTCAAAGTCGCCGATGAAACTGGTAGTCGCATTGGCGTTGTCGCGATAGCCGAACTGGCCGTTGAACAACAGGCGGTTGTTGAGCATGCGTCCGCTGAGCAGGCCCTCGTATTCGGCGTTGTTCCATCCCTCATCACCCGTCGAAATGTTGGCCCCGAAATTCCAGTTGTCGTTCTTGGTGACCGTGTTGAGGATGGTATTCAGCTGCTGGCTGATGGTACCACTGAGAATACTTTGCATAGCCAGCGATGTACGGCTCTGCTGCTGGGTTGTCAACGATGAGTTGCTGTTGTTGTTCTGTGAATAGAAACGCCCAACGGCAAGAAGATAGAGCACCTGTTGGTTCATACCTTCCTCGCTGTTGATGAGCTGCGTAATCATCTGCTTGGCGTCATTGCTCACGGTGGGCAGGTCGAGTCCGAAGTCAACCTTGGGCATAATCGGCGTTCCGGTGATGTTCATCAGGCAGTTTACGCGGATATTGTTGCTGGTAAACGATTTGCCGACGTTCAAGTCTGACAGGCTCACGCCGTTGACTGCATATTGGGCCTTGAGCTTGAGGATGGCATCCATAGGGTCGCCGCCGAAACCGATGGTTCCACCGGGGAGGAACTGGAAGTCGCGGCGTATGATGTTCTGGATGGTCAGCTTGTAGACGCCACTCTCTACCTCGTAGGTGCCAAACATGTCGAAGTCGCCCTTATTAAAATAGGTGGCGCGTATCGAACCATTGCCGTGGAGGGCTATGTAGTCGCCCGACTGCTTGTCCATGAGCACCCGGAGCGTGGCATCGGGGGTACAGTCAATCTGCAGATTGAGGTGGATGTCGCTGGCGATGTCTATCTCGCTCTCGGTGTCTTGCTCGACCTCGTTGTGGCTGGTATTGGAAGCCAGTTTCAGGCTGTCGCGGTCTTGCCAGTGTATGAAAGACTGATTACTGATGCTCTCGGGGCTCGACGCGTTGTATTCTATGAATGAGCCTTTCTGCGGAGTGGCATGAGCGTCGATGACAACCTCACCACTCTTGCCCTTGATGCGGCAGTCGCCAGTGGCAAATACGGTTCCGAAGAATGTCTGGTCGCCATAGGTCTTGAAGTCGTAGGCCAGGAGATTGTTGGCAGTAATACCTATGTCGTAGGTCATACGGGTAAGGTGCTTGTGGTATATCGCCCCGTTGACAACACCACGGTTGCCGTTGCGGTCCATAATGTTGCAGTTGGCCAATCTTATTTCGTCGGGCACCAGTTTTACGGGGCAGGCTTCAAGGGTGTAGGTGGTATTCAGCGGCTTGATGTCCATGGAGCCATCGGCAATGGCGTTGCCCTCAAGGTTAACTTCACTCAAATCGCCGAATACCCTGACGTTTCCATTAATACGCAGATTGGTATTGCGCATGAAACTGCCGCAGAAACTCTCAATGAATTCTCCACGCGTGTTGTTTGCCTTGATGTTCAAGTCGATATAATTGCGCTGCGGAGATACATATCCGTGAATGTATGTGCGTGAATCGTTCTCGTCGAAAGCCGTCGCATCGATGTCGAGCTGCTCTTTCTGATGGTTGAGCGCCACATTGGCGGTGAGGATGCCCATGCGTCCGTCTTCAAACTTGAAGTCGCGCACCCAGAGGTCGCCTCGCATGTCGGGCTTGCCAAACAGTGAGGAGATATGTGCCAGTCCGGTGGCTTTGCCGGCAAACTCTACCGAGTGGAAGTTGATGAGATTGAGTATATAGCTCACATCGACATCGTGCAGGTCGACGGTCAGCGTGTCGTTGGCATTTGGGGTCGCTTCACCGTTGATGATGATGTGCTGCTTGTTGTGCTCGACCGACAAGTGGTTGACCGTGAGGTGGTTCTCGTAATAATTGATGCTTGCCGGTTTGACATGCCATACGCTGTCGCCAATGGCGATGGTAGAGGGTTGGATGTTGATGTTGGCCGTGGCCATGCCGTGATGGTTGTTGTAGAAGTTGGCCTCGGTATTGATGATTCCGGAGAAGTTGCTCTTGCCGTTGTTCTCAAAGGATAGCAGGGTATGCAGCTTGTTGTCCTCGGCCAGCGCGTGGATGTTCCAATAGGTGCCGCCATCGTTTTTGCCTACCTGCTGCAGATGGGCAAAGGCTTCGAGCACGTCATCTGGCGAGGTAAGGCGGATGTAGCCTCGCTCATAGCTGCTTTTGCCATAATCAAACGAGGGAAGGTTGAGGGTCATTTCTATCTTACGATTGCTGTCTCTTACGCTGCCTTCCAGGGTCAGGGGGCGCTTGAGATATAATGGGATGCCTAACAGCGAGTTCAGCCAGTCGGACTTGACGATTTGGGCATTGATCTGGAAGTCGTTGTCTATATTATGGTTCATTTTGGGCAAGCCTGGGAGGGTAGGGAGCTTGCTTCCGACTATGTTGGTGAGACTCTGCAGCAGTGTGGCGTAGTTGTAACGTCCTGTAACCTTGATGTTTCCGAAATCGCTGTTCATCGCCAGCTCATGCACGTTGTCATTACGCTGTGCATTGAGGGTCAACTGGGATAGGTGGTAGTCTCTGTTTCCGCCCTTGACATTGAAGTTGGATACAGACACCGAGCCCAAGGCATTGTTGAAATTGGAACCGTGAATGTCGGCTTCGATGTCGGCATCAATTGTGGCATCCTTGAATTGGTCTGTAAGATTGAGTCGGGCAAGGTTCAATCCTCTGATTTTGGCTCCGATAGAAAATTCGGGTGTTTTGGCCTTCTTCTTTTTACCGAAGGCTACCACATTGGCGTTGGGGTCATCAATGCTGATTTCTCCATGGTCATATTGGCCGTCTGCGTTGTATTTCAGGGCTATATTCTGGTATCTATATCCGTTGTAGTCAAACTTGGTTACGTTTCCGTTCACACTTTTGAGCTCATATTTGCCATTGGCGTGCAGCGCTTTGAAATCCAGCTGTCCGTCAAGTTCTCCTAAATTGTCCTGATTGGCAATGATGCCGATGTTCAAGTCTTTCGCGTCTATCCTGCCGCTTGTCAAGTGATTGATAGTCTTGGCTTTTAGGATGACTGTGCCAATGGCCGTTGACAGATTGGCATCGGCGGCGATGTCGGAGCCTTGCCCGCTGAATTTTCCATGCAGCGTGGTCTGGCCGATATGGCCGACAAGTTCTGGCAGTTGGATTTTGGGCGCGAGGGCATCCGTGAAGTATTTTACCGCCTCTGCATCCATCGTAAATCTGGATATGACGGCCGACCAACGAGGCGTTTTTTTCCAATCTTGTAACTCTCCGCGGGCCTCAAGAGAGACGTCGTTGCCCTGATGGATGGCGATACTCTTTAGCTTCAGTGATGACGATGTTCCGCTAAGGGCAGCGCGCAAGGACAGAGGGCGAGAAAAATCTTTGAGGAAGACTGCCAATGGAGCAAAATCGGATGGGGTAATGGTGCCCGATAATCCTCCTTGATATTCTAACGAAGAAGGAATCAACCCCTGGTCATTGCATTGATAAGCAAGGTCCAACTCGGGTATCTTAATCTTGCTTTGGGGCGTCTCCAACATAAACTCCCTGAGCGCTGCATGGCTCCGGTTAGCCACAAGGCTGAAAGTGAAGTCGTTGATCGCCAGTCCGCTCTGTTCGACGCAAGAGAACTTCTTGGTATATATATTCAAGGAATCGTTGCTCAGTTTGTTGAGCATAATATGGGTACTTATCTTGTCGATGTTGATATGGCTGGGGGAAAAAAGCTGGGTTCGGGCAACGTATTTCTCATCATAAATGACATGGCCGTTGCGTATAACGAGAGACTTGATGGCGAGGTCGAGTGTGCTCTTGGTCTCCGTATCTTTGGAGGCCAATGAGTCGAGGACAAACTGGAAATTGGGCTGCTTGTCGGGGGCGGACTTGTAGAGGCGCGCCTGCAGGGCAAAGAGCTGGGCGGATGTAATTGTGATGCGGCCTCGCGAAAGGTCTATGATGTCAAACTTGGCGGAAATGCGTCCTGCCTTCAGCATGTCAACCTGCTCCTTATCATATATAATAACATTGTCGATGATAAGGCGGTTTAAGAAA
Source organism: Prevotella sp. P4-67 (assembly GCF_002251325.1). Classification (NCBI taxonomy): domain Bacteria; kingdom Pseudomonadati; phylum Bacteroidota; class Bacteroidia; order Bacteroidales; family Prevotellaceae; genus Prevotella; species Prevotella sp. P4-67. The sequence goes on along the minus strand of NZ_NPJL01000033.1, from coordinate 90,798 downwards.
CCTATATCAACACGCCCGATTTTAACTCTGGTTCCTAACTTGTCGCCTACGGCTTCGGCTACCTTCTTGCCAATGAAACTCTGCACCGACGGAGTGTGCGTCAGTATCGCAAGAGATATGACGAATCCACAAACAAGCCATATCGAGACGTTGAAAAACCTTTTAATTCTTGTCACATTAACAATTATGAAGTACAAAATTACAAGTTTTTCTTAACCTATACTGAAATATATTTGTTTTTTTTTCGATGTCTGCGGTTTTTTGAGTATTTTTGCATAGGTTTTTTGGAATCAATAGGTATTAAAACTGACGTTTATTAGAATACATTAATATATTTACTTGTATGGCAAATGTAATTAGATTGCGTAAGGGCCTTAACATAAATCTCAAGGGACGGGCTTCGGAGCAAGTGTCAAAGGCGGTCGTGTCTGGTGAATATGCTCTTGTTCCTGACGGGTTTGTCGGCGTTACGCCCAAAGTCGTAGTGCATGAAGGCGATTATGTAAAGGCTGGTGATGCGCTTTTCGTGAACAAGCATTATCCTGATGTTAAATTTTCCTCTCCTGTTAGCGGACAAGTTGTCGCGGTCGAACGTGGTGAGCGACGTAAAGTGTTATGCGTTAAGGTCAAGGCCGAAGACGAACAGCACTATCAGAGTTTTGATACTCTTGATGTCAAGGCAGCCGAATGTTCGCAAGTGATAGACCTTCTGCTCAAAGCGGGTCTCTTCGGATACATCAACCAGTTGCCTTATGCCGTCTCTACAAATCCGACGGTTATGCCTAAGGCTATCTTCGTATCTGCCTTGAGAGATATGCCTCTCGCAGCCGACTTTGAGGTTGAACTCAAGGGTAACGAAGAGGCTTTCCAAACGGGTCTTACTGCTTTGTCGCGTATCGCAAAGACATATCTCGGAATCGGAGCAAAACAGCAGGCTGCGGCTTTGGTCAATGCAAAGAATGTAGAGGTAAATGTCTTTGACGGCCCGTGTCCAGCAGGTAATGTAGGTGTACAGGTAAACCACATAAATCCTGTCAACAAGGGCGAGGTGGTTTGGACTGTTAACCCATCTGCAGTGATTTTCTTCGGAAGATTGTTTATGACCGGTAAGGTGGACTTGACACGTACAATCGCAGTTGCTGGAAGTATGGTGAAAGAACCTTCTTATGTGTCAACCCTGGTGGGCACTCCGTTGTCGGTTATTCTTGATTCCAAATTGACCACTAATGAGCATGTGCGTATCATCAATGGTAATCCATTGACAGGTGTGAAGTCTTCTTTGAACGATTTCTTGAGTCCATGTGCATCCGAGGTTACCGTAATCCCAGAAGGAGACAATGTGAACGAAATCTTGGGTTGGATAATGCCAAGATTTGGTCAGTTCTCTACATCTAAGAGCTATTTCAGCTGGTTGTGTAAAGGTAAGGAATATGACCTCGATGCACGTATCAAGGGTGGAGAGCGCCATATGATTATGAGCGGTGAATATGACAAGGTTCTGCCTATGGACATATATGCCGAGTATCTCATCAAAGCTATCATAACAGGCGATATAGACCGTCAGGAGCAGCTTGGAATCTATGAAGTTAGTCCTGAAGACTTTGCCGTTGCCGAATTTGTTGATTCATCTAAACTTGAACTGCAAAGAATTGTACGTGACGGATTGAATGTTTTACGTAAAGAGAATGCTTAAGATATGAATTTAAAGAACATTTTTGACAAAGCAAGACCGCAATTTGAGAAAGGTGGGAAATATCATGCTTTCTGGAGCCTATTTGATGGCTTTGAAAGTTTCTTGTTGGTCTCCAACTCTACCTCTAAAAGTGGTGTAAACATACATGATGCGATTGATTCCAAGCGCATTATGAGTATGGTAGTTATTGCCTTGCTGCCCGCGTTGCTGTTTGGCATGTACAATGTGGGTTACCAGAATTATGCGGCGGCAGGTACCTTGGCGTCCGCCAGCTTTATAGAAGTATTTGCCTATGGTTTCTTGGCTGTAATCCCAAAGGTATTGGTCAGCTATATAGTTGGCCTTGGAATCGAGTTTGCCTGGGCGCAGTGGAAGCACGAAGAAATACAGGAGGGCTATTTGGTATCTGGTATCATTATTCCCCTGATTATCCCTGTTACAACTCCGTTGTGGATGATGGCGGTTGCCATTGCTTTTGCTGTGATAATTGCCAAAGAAATCTTCGGTGGAACTGGAATGAACTTCCTTAATGTTGCACTCGTAGCACGAGCATTTCTCTTCTTCTCTTATCCTTCGAAGATGAGCGGTGAGAGTGTTTGGGTTGCTAATGATACTATTTTTGGTCTTGGAAACCAGCTTGCTGACGGCTTTACAATGGCTACGCCTCTGGGCTTGATGGGCCAACATCTGCCGACCAATACTTCTCTGATGGATATGATTGTAGGTCTGATGCCCGGTAGTATCGGCGAAACATCCGTAATTGCTATAGGAGTCGGAGCCATAATTCTCCTGTGGAGTGGAGTGGCCAGTTGGAAGACCATGTTGAGCGTTTTCCTTGGCGGAGGCTTGACAGCTGCCTTGTTCCAGTCACTTGGCTTGTCTCCCCTCGCATGGTACGAGCATCTCTTCTTGGGTGGTTTCGCTTTTGGTGCTGTATTTATGGCAACGGATCCAGTTACATCGGCACGCACAGAAACCGGAAAATGGATATATGGCTTTTTGATAGGTTTTATGGCGATTGTCATACGTCTTTTCAACCCGGGATATCCAGAGGGAATGATGCTTGCCATCCTGTTCATGAATGTCTTTGCTCCATTGATTGACTACTGTGTTGTCGAGCGCAACGTATCAGCAAGAATCAAACGTATTAATAAATAGGAGAAACGATTATGAAACTAAATACAAATTCAAATACATACATTCTTGCATACGCGTCTCTCTTGGTCATTGCCGTGGCATTTGTTCTGGCTTACTTCTCTCAGGCGCTGAAACCCATTCAGGACAAGAATGTGGCATTGGACAAAAAGAAGCAGATCATAGCTGCCCTGAACATCCGTGATGTCAATGACAATCAAGTAGAAGAGTATTATAACAAGCTCGTTGAAGCCGACGAAATCATCAATGAGAAGAATGAAGTTCTTTCAGCTGGCAAGCCCGGCGGAGAAAATGACGGTTTCAAGCTCAATGGCGGTGATTTCAAAGCCGGTAAACTCGCTCTGTTTGTATGCAATGTAGACGGACAAAAGAAATATGTAATGCCAGTCTATGGCATGGGCCTTTGGGGCGGCATTAGTGGATATATTGCCATCAACGCGGATAAGGAAACCATTTATGGCGTTTACTTTAACCACGAAGGTGAGACCGCTGGTCTGGGAGCCGAAATCAAGGATAACCAGAAGTGGCAGCAGCAGTTCTGTGGCAAGCATCTCTTTGCTGATGGTAATCAGGATGCTGTCGCTCTCTCTGTCTGCAAGAAGGTTGACAATCCTGCTACTCAAGTAGATGGAGTAAGTGGAGCCACTCTGACTTGCGATGGTGTTACCCGCATGATTCACGAAGGACTTGGCAAGTACCTTGTTTTCTTAAAGGATAAATAATGTATACATATAAAATCAAAGATTATGTCATTATTCAACAAACAAAATAAAGAGGCATTGATTAATCCCCTCAATCTGGACCATCCGATTCTTGTCCAGGTGTTGGGAATCTGCTCTGCTTTGGCTGTTACTTCCCAGCTTAAGCCTGCGATAGTAATGGGATTGGCAGTGACGGTTATTACCGCTTTTGCCAATACTATCATTTCTATTATCCGCAATACGATACCTATGCGTATTCGTATTGTCGTACAGCTTGTTGTCGTTGCTGCATTGGTAACGATTGTCAGCCAGATACTCAAGGCCTTTGCCTACGATGTAAGTGTGCAGCTGTCTGTATATGTAGGTCTGATTATCACCAACTGTATCCTCATGGGACGCCTCGAAGCATTTGCCATGACCAACAAGCCATGGCCATCATTCCTCGATGGTATCGGAAACGGTCTTGGTTACGCCATGGTGCTGGTCATTGTCGGTGGAATCCGCGAGTTGCTTGGCCGCGGCACCCTGCTTGGCATGGACGTCATCCCTGGTTTCGTTTACGATTTCGGGTATGTCAACAACGGCATGATGACTATGCCTGCAATGGCGTTGATACTTTTGGGATGCGTTATTTGGGTACACCGTGCATTTTTTTACACTGAAAAATAAATCATTATGGAACATGCTTTAAGCTTATTACTCCGTTCTATTTTTGTAGATAATATGATCTTCGCATTCTTCCTCGGAATGTGCTCATTCCTTGCGGTTTCGAAGAATGTGAAGACCTCATTCGGACTCGGTGCTGCAGTTACATTCGTGCTGTTGGTCACCGTGCCTGTCGATTACTTGCTTCAGACTAAAGTATTAGGTCCCGACTGTCTGGTCGATGGCGTTGACCTCTCATATCTCAGCTTCATCATCTTCATTGCGGTGATTGCCGGTATCGTGCAGTTAGTTGAGATGGTTGTCGAGAAGTACAGTCCGTCTCTTTATGCTGCACTGGGTATCTTCTTGCCTTTGATAGCTGTAAACTGTGCCATCATGGGCGCATCGCTTTTCATGCAACAGCGTATCAACATGGACCCATCCAATTCTCAGTATATCGGTAGCGTAGTTGATGCATTGGTTTATGCTTTGGGCTCAGGTATCGGATGGACTCTGGCCATCGTGGCCATGGGTGCCATACGAGAGAAGCTGCAGTATAGCGATGTGCCTCGTCCGCTTCAGGGCCTCGGCATCACATTTATTATAGTAGGACTCATGGCTATGGCTATGATGTGTTTTAGCGGTCTGAAAATTTAATAGAGCAGGAATATAATTATGGAACAGTTTATATTGTTAAGTATCGGAGTCTTTCTCTTGATTATACTCCTTTTGGTCATTGTGTTGCTTGTCGCAAAGAAGTATCTGAGTCCAAGCGGCAATGTGACTATCACGATAAATGGCGACAAGCAGCTTTCTGTAGAACAGGGAAATAGCCTGATGTCAACCCTGAATGAGAACGGCATCTTCCTGCCTTCTGCATGTGGTGGTAAAGCAAGTTGCGGTCAGTGTAAGGTTCAGGTTCTGTCTGGCGGAGGTGAGATTCTCGATTCAGAGCGTCCACATTTTACCCGCAAGCAGATTAAAGAGCATTGGCGTCTGGGATGTCAGTGCAAAGTGAAGGGCAATCTCGACATCCGCGTGCCTGATAGCGTGATGGGCGTGAAAGAGTGGGAGTGCACCGTCATTTCCAACAAGAACGTCTCAAGTTTCATCAAGGAATTCAAGGTTGCTCTGCCTCCTGGCGAGCACATGGACTTTGTTCCCGGTTCCTACGCCCAAATCACGATACCTGCTTACGATTGCATAGACTATAATGTGGATTTCGATAAGAATGATATCGGCGAAGACTATATCAAGGCCTGGGAAAAGTTCAACATCTTCTCGCTCAAGGCACATAACCCCGTGCCCACAGTGAGAGCATACTCGATGGCCAACTATCCTGCCGAGGGAGATATCATCACCCTTACCGTGCGTATTGCCACAACTCCGTTCCTGCCCCGTCCGCAGGTCGGCTTCCAGGATGTTCCCACAGGCATCGGCTCTTCCTATATCTTTAGCCTGAAGCCCGGTGACAAAGTTATGATGAGCGGCCCTTACGGAGATTTCCATCCCAACTTCACTTCTGGTAAGGAAATGATATGGATTGGTGGCGGTGCAGGAATGGCGCCATTGCGTGCACAGATTATGCACATGACCAAGACGCTCCAGACAAGAGACAGAGAGATGCATTTCTTCTATGGTGCGCGCGCGCTGGGCGAGGCCTTCTTCCTGGAAGACTTCTGGGAACTTGAGAAGGAATTCCCCAACTTCCATTTCCACTTGTCGCTCGACCGCCAAGACCCCAAAGCCGATGCTGCAGGTGTAAAGTATTATACCGGATTTGCGGTTAACTGCATCCGCGATACCTACTTGAAGGATCATGAGGCACCAGAAGATTGTGAATACTATCTCTGCGGTCCTCCCATGCTGATTAAGACAGTAACAGATTATCTCGACAGTCTCGGCGTTGATAAGGATGCAATTATGTACGATAACTTCGGTTAAATTCATAGAAGGATTGGTGTCGTTACGTCTGAAAAGGCGCGGCACCAATCTTTTCATATAAAATAAATAGTGACAGAAGGGCAATAAATCTTGCATCGGGACGTTTTATAGTTAATGAAAAAGCTGTTTATTGTTTGGCTTCATGCGCTATTGGGCATTTTTATAGTATCATGCGATGATGATACTTTTACAATGTCATCCTCGGCAGTCCTTTCTTTTTCTGCCGACACCGTCAATGTTGATACGATTTTCAGTAATACCCCTTCCTCCATGCGCTCATTTTGGGTCTACAATCGCAACGATGCAGGATTGCGTTGTACCTCGGTGCGTCTGGAGCGCGGCAACCAAAGTGGATTCCGTGTCAATGTGCGTGGCGAATATCTTGGTGCCGAGGTCGGTTATCAGACCAACAATATAGAACTCTACAAAGGCGACAGCCTGCGTGTCTTTGTCGAAGTTACGCCCAAGACCCAAAGAGAGCCAGGCCCGCAGTTGATAGAAGACAAACTTACATTTCTTCTTGAAAACGGTGTGAGCCAGACGGTATGTCTCAAGGCATATTCCTGGAACGCCAAGACTTTTGACAAGCTCGATATCACTCGCGATACAACTATTTATGATGCCAATCCGATTCTTATACGGGGAGGAATCCACGTATCCCAAGGAGCTACGTTGCAAATACATGCAGGTACAACCCTCTATTTCAATTCTCAAGCCGGCATAGAGGTTGATGGCACGCTGCGTTCGTTGGGAACCAAGGACGCCCCGGTTGTCCTTCGTGGCTCAAGGCTTGACCGCATGTTCCCCTATCTGCCCTACGATAGAGTTTCGGGTCAGTGGCAGGGCATCAAGTTCAATGCGGAGTCGTATGAAAACGACATCGAGTACACCGATATACATGGCGCCTTCAACGGCATCGTTGCCGATTCGGCCGACATTGACAAGACCAAACTTTCCATCAGACAGTCTACGATACACAATTGCCGTGGCGTAGGATTGTCTTTGAATTACGTCAAGGCAATCGTAGAGAATTGCCAAATCACCAACACCCTTCTGCCTTGTGTCTATGTGAAGGGCGGCGACGTGACCATCAATCATTCTACCATCGCCCAATTCTATCCTTTTGATGGCAATCGCAAACAAGCGTTTACCTTTGAAAGTCCTATTGCACGTCTATTATGTCGCAATAGTATCATCACAGGTTATTCTGATGACGAAATTAATGGTTTAACGGCAGAAGATTGTCATTTCAAATTTGAAACTTGTATAATTCGTACTCCGAAAATAGTAACTAAAGACAGCATTTATTTTATAAACGTGGTCTACGAAGATATTGCCGACACCATACGCTTTGGGAAGAAACACTTCAAGACGATAGACACGCGCAATCTCGTCTATGATTTCTCTCTCGACAGCATCAGTGGGGCTATAGACAAGGCCGACCCTGCCACCTCTCTTCCTATTGACAGACACGGCACCCCGAGAGACCCCAAACCCGACATTGGAGCATTTGAATATAAACAACAATAACTATGAAAGAGTTCAAGATAGAAGTCAACGTAAAGGTTTATCAGTATGATGAACTTTCTGTAGAAGACAAAGAACTTGTGGAACGTGCCAAGGATGCCACTCGTCATTCCTATGCACGTTATAGCCGTTTCTATGTGGGAGCGGCACTGCGACTGGAGGATGGCACCATTCAAATAGGCGCCAATCAGGAGAATGCTGCTTTCCCCTCAGGCTTATGCGCCGAGCGGTCAGCCATATTTGCAGCACAGTCGATGCAGCCCCATCTCGCTATTACTACACTTGCCATCGCAGCCCGCAATGATTCGGGCTTCATCCTTACGCCCATTACTCCTTGCGGGGCTTGCCGCCAGGTGATATTGGAAATGGAAGACCGCTACAACCGACCTATACGCATCCTGCTGTATGGTGAGAATGGCGTATACGAACTGAGCAGTGTCAAGGACTTGCTGCCCTTGTCATTTGTAGATGCCAATATGAAGTTCTGAAACGAAGCTAAAACACATCCTCGTTAAGATTGTGCTTCAAGAAGAAACGTCGTGCTGCTGTGAAGAATAGCAGCACGCCTATGCCATTTACCACTGCAACCATCCAGAAGGCTGCCGTATAATCAAAGAGTTCGGCTATCATACCACCTGCCAAGATGCCTATACCGAAACCGAAATCCCACGAAGTCAATATCGATGAATTGGCTGTCCCTCTCTCATTGTGATGGGCCACATTGATAAACATATTCAGGAAGCCGGGATACATATGGCCGTTGCCCAGACCTATAAGTATGGCTGAGATGTAATAGCCGTACGGGAATGGCATGGCGACAAACAGGGTGTAACCCAACAGGGATAGCAACATGCCATGGGCGGTATTGCGGGTTATATAGCCTTTTCGCAGAGCTTTGGCCCCTTGCAATCGCGACAGGAACAATCCCACCGAGAGGAGCATGAAATAAGTGCCGGTGCCATCCATCACACCGTATTTCTCTTTGCTGTATATGGCAAGATAGTTGCTCAGCACTCCAAAGCAAAAACCGAACAGTGCAATGTTGATGGCCAGCAGCCATGCCCTTGTGAGGAAGAATCGGTCGAGAGACAGTTTTTTGTTGGTTTGGACTGGGCGCCTCGTGCTGTTGGTTTCCAGTGTGGTCAATACTGCCAGTCCGATGAATGCAGTGATTAGGGCTACGCCGAAAAGCCATTTGAAGTCTTGCAGAATGTGATAAATGTACAGTCCGAATGACGGCGCAATAGCCATGGCGAGGTTATTGCTCAATCCGTAATAACCTATACCCTCATTGCGCCTTGACGAAGGCAGTACATCGATGGCACAGGTGGAATTGGCGACAGTGACTGCACCAAACGGCGCACCGTGCAGGGTGCGGACGATGGCGAAAGCCAACAGCGTGCCTGCCCAGAAATATCCTATAAAGCAGGCCGCAAACAGTGAGAAGAATATCAACAGTATGTGTTTGCGGTCGAAACTGTCAACCAGATAACCGCTGAAGGGTCGTATGATGAGCGCCGCGACCGTATAACCAGACAATACCATTCCGATAGTGTCTTTTGAGGCCGCAAAGTACTCATTAAGATATATAGGTAGGAGAGGGGTGAGCACATAAAAGGCAAAGTACAACATGAAGTTGGCAATCATCACCTTTATATAATTGCGGTTCCATAGTCTCTCCATACTGCTTCGATTTACAACATACCCTTAGTGGAAGGCAGTTCGTAATGATAGATGTCTCTACGCACTGCCATCTTGATAGACCTGGCAAAGGCTTTGAAGATGCCTTCTATCTTGTGGTGTTCATTGGTTCCTTCGGCCTTGATGTTGAGGTTCATTTTTGCAGAATCGGACAGGCTTTTGAAGAAGTGCAAGAACATCTCCGTAGGCATATCCCCGATTCTCTCCCTTCTAAATTCGGCATCCCATACCAGCCAGGGTCTGCCTCCAAAGTCGAGGGCCACCTGGCACAGGCAGTCGTCCATAGGCAGACAGTAACCAAAGCGCTCTATGCCTCGCTTGTCGCCGAGCGCTTTCAGGATACATTCGCCTATGACGATAGCTGTGTCCTCTATGGTGTGGTGCTCGTCTACGTTCAGGTCGCCTTTGGCCTTTACCGTCAAATCCACAGTGCCATGCTTGGCAATCTGCTCGAGCATATGGTCAAAGAATCCTATCCCAGTATCGATGTCGCTCTTGCCGCTTCCATCTATGTTCAGACTCACGTAGATAGAGGTCTCGCGGGTATCTCTCTTGATTTCGGCTATACGTTCTCCGCCCAGCAATATCTCAGATATCTTGTCCCACGAAGGGCAGTCGTCGCCCAGGATAAGGGCCTTGCATCCTAAGTTGTGGGCCAATTGTCTGTCGGTATCACGGTCGCCGATGACATAACTGTTAGGGAGGTCGTATTGGGCGTTGTCCATGTATTCCTTGAGCATGCCAGTTCCGGGCTTGCGCATGGGGGAATTGTCATCAGGGAAATGGTTGTCGATATGCTGGGCGTCAAATGTGATGCCCTCGCCAGCCAAAGTGTTGAGGATGAAATTGTGGACAGGCCAGAAGGTATCTTCGGGAAATGAGTCGGTGCCCAAGCCGTCTTGATTACTTACCATTACCAACTTGTAATCAAGATGTTCTTTGATGTATCTTAGGTTCTTGAAGACTCCAGGGACAAACTCCAGCTTTTCGAAGGAGTCAATCTGCTCGTCATCCGGCTCCTTGATAAGCGTGCCGTCTCTGTCAATAAATAAGATTCTCTGTGGTTTCATGTTGGTTTATCTCTTTAGCTTGTCTGTTCTTCTCTGCTTCGTGGACCGTTATCGAACCGCATACGTAGCAAGTTGATAATAATTGCCACAGGGAGATGAAGGTTGTTATAAAACAACATACTATGCTGGTCGTTATGAGCATGAAATAGAAACCGGAAGGGGTTCCGTCCACGTCTCCATTGATTATACCAAGGGTGTTTTGTATGTTGGCAAACAATATGATGGTCAAAGGGGTCATAATGATTGCCGCCAGGACTCCAACGATTAATGTGGTAATCATCGTAGACAAGAACAGGAAGCCCCAATGGCGGATTCCGGTCTTATAGCCTGATTTGAAGACGCTGGCTAAACTTTCTTTTTGTTCCAATATATAATGGGTAAACGCATAAAGCAGCGGCAAAAGCAGGGCTGCAACGATGGCTATGACAGAAATCAACAGAATCAGCGCCAACCCGCTTGTTGCCTGTTCAGACATGTTGAATGTCGTCAACCATTTGTTCACGGTTTCGTAGATGACGCCTGTAAGACAACTCTTTACAGCTAAACTGAACGCGACGAGAACTATGATTGGCGCTATGCAACGCTTAAGGTTGTTCTTGGTCTTTTCTCCATTGACAAAGGCAAATGCCTTTGCCGCAGTCCACAGCCAGCTAACAAATAATAGGATGTACATTGCCACAAGGAAAAGCAAAGAAAGCCAGATGTTGGCGTTGCCAAGGTCATATATTTGCTTGTTTGGCGTGAATGACAAGAGTATTCCCGTAAAGGAAATTGAAACGAGAAGCAAGGGTAACCAGGTGGTAAACAATATGGTTTTCAAATGGCTGAATGCCATTGCGGTCGCTTCCTTCAAACATGCAGAAACGCTTCTGTTAACGTATATACTATCTTTCATAACTTATCCTTCTTTTAAATTCACTGCAAGTAATGGCTGTAGCAATGGCGACATTGAGACTCTCGGCAGTATCTCTTCCATCGGTAAAGTTGGGTATGAACAGACGCTCTGTGATAAGCGACTTGATAGGGTCAGAAATTCCTTTACCCTCATTGCCCATTATGATGATGCCATTGCTGCTAAGTTCTTTGGTATAAATGTCTTCCCCGTCAAGTACTGTTCCATATATAGGCACATCTTCGGGTACACTCTTGAGGAAAGAAAACAAATCAACGTAACTTATAGATATGTGGGCAATACTTCCCATCGTGGCTTGTACAACCTTGGGGTTGAATACGTCAACCGTATCCTTGCTACATACAATTTGGGTTATGCCAAACCAATCTGCGATGCGTATGATTGTACCAAGATTTCCTGGGTCTTGTACTCCGTCGAGTGCAAGTATGATTTCCTTTGCAAATGTCGTTGGCAGTTTTGTTTGTGTTTGCGAAAATACTGCCAATACTTCTTGTGGATGCTGTAAGAAACTCAACTTCCTCAGTTCGTCTCCAGTAACTATGTATTCTTCGCAGTCATCATATTGTTTGGCAATACATGGAGGGTTCCACGCTTCAGTATGAACAAGAATCTTAGGGTCATGTTTGGCAAGCAAATCACCAACAACTTTAGGCCCTTCGGCAACAAACACCTGCTCATTATTACGGTATTTTTTCTGGTCTAATGATTTGATATATTTTATCTTTGCTTTACTGATCATTATTGCGAAAATATTTGTTGCAAAGTTAATAATTATTCTGTTGTTTTTTGTAATTTTGTGGAACTAATTGGAATGTTTTGAAATATATTAATCTATATATAGCTTTTTTTATAGCATTACTGTCGTCATGTAGTGCCTCAAAGTTCATATCCGAAAACGAGTACTTGTTGGATAAGGTAGAGTTGAAGTCAACCGAAAAAGGCTTTGACGCCGCCGTGCTTGGCCCCTACATCAAGCAGAAGGCCAACTCCAAGTGGTTCTCCATATTTAAGATACCATTGGCCACATATTCTTTAGCGGGAAAGGACACCGCCAAATGGATTAACCGTACCCTTCGCAATATTGGTGAAGAACCGGTCATTTATGATGTAAATCAGGCTCACCAGAGCCAGAGTGACCTCTTGGCAGCCATGCATAACATGGGGTATATGCATGCTTCGGTGCAATTGAATACGCGCACGAAGGGAAAGAAAATCACGGCTACATATACCATAACTCCGGGGCAAGCCTATTTCATTGACAATGTACATTATATAATTGACGATGACAGCATTGCCAATTTGCTAAAGATAGAGCAGCCCAATTCCAAATTCCATATAGCCAAAGGTACAAAGTTTAGTGTTGACAAGCTCGACAATATACGTAAGCGTATATCAGACTATCTGCTTAACAGCGGTTTTTACCGTTTCAACAAGGATTTTATTCAGTTCACTGTAGATAGCGCAGCCAACTCTCAGCTCCTTGATGTTACCATGCATCTCTATCCTTATCGTGCATACAACGATGCCCCTGCTGTTTTTCATCCGCGTTATAAGGTTGGACGGATTGACTATCATACAGATAACGCAAACGGATATTTGCGCAGAAAGATTATGCTCAACAATACGGCTTTAGTTCAGAACGATTTCTTCAGCGAACAGAAACTTCAGCGTACTTACAATAATTTTGCCAAACTTGGAGCTGTGCGTTATACGAATATCCAGTTTGAAGAGGTTCCTGACAGCCAAGTCTTGAACACGTTAATCGAGTTGACCATGAACAAGCCATCGTCTGTGTCATTCCAACCGGAAGGTACCAACACGGCCGGAGATTTGGGCGCGGCGGTTTCTCTTACATATACGAACAAGAACCTTTTTCATGGAAGCGAGTTGTTGAGCATTGAGTTGCGTGGAGCTTATGAAGCGATTAAAGGTCTTGAAGGATACAACGACCAGAACTACAAGGAATATGGAATAGAGACGCGTCTGGCATTCCCTCGCTTTGTTGCGCCATTCCTTTCTCATTCTTTTACTCGTAACAGTCAGGCTACTTCTGAGCTTTCTTTAAGTTGGAACTTGCAAAATCGTCCAGAATTTCACCGCCGAGTCTTCTCTGCCGCTTGGCGTTATAGATGGGAGGAGGCGCATCATAATCTGTCTTACCGCTTTGATTTGCTCGACCTCAATTATGTGTCAATGCCGTGGATAAGCGAGACTTTCAAGCGTGATTACTTGGACGACGAGGGCAATCGAAATGCCATTCTCCGTTACAATTACGAAGATCTGTTCGTTATGAAGCTCGGTTTCGGATTGAGTTATAATGATGGCAGTGATGCTGTTCGTGCCAATGTCGAGTCTTCGGGCAATCTGCTCAATTCATTGTCGCATATAGCCAAGTTTAAGACCAACTCCAATGGCCAGAACACGCTGTTTGGAATTGCATATGCCCAATACGCCAAGATGGATGTTGACTATACGCACCTTTTTAAGTTTGATGAGCACAACACTTTGGCTGCTCACATTGGATTGGGCATAGCTTATCCTTATGGAAACAGTAAGATTCTGCCCTTTGAGAAGCGGTATTTTTCGGGCGGAGCCAACTCTGTAAGAGGTTGGACTGTCCGTGGCTTGGGCCCAGGTAAGTTTAAGGGAAAAGATGGACGCATTGATTTCATCAACCAAACGGGTGATATGAAACTTGATTTCAATCTGGAGTATCGCACGCACATGTTCTGGAAGCTGGATGGCGCTGTATTTGTTGATGCAGGTAACATCTGGACATTGAAAGAATACGCCGACCAGCCCGGAGGCAAGTTTGCCTTCAACGAGTTCTACAAACAGATAGCGGTGGCCTATGGTGTGGGCTTGCGCCTAAATTTCGACTATTTTATCTTGCGTATGGATATGGGCATGAAGGCCATTAACCCTGCCTATGAGTCCAAGGCAGAGCATTATGCATTGGTTCATCCCAATTTTAGTCGTGATTTTGCTTTTCATTTCGCGGTAGGGCTTCCATTCTGATTAGCCATGCACGCTTATCTTTTACCAATGTCCATTCGTAGATGCCTTCTTCACATTCTGCCGGAGGCTCTCCGAATCCGCGAGCTTCCATATAGTTGCTTACCCGCTGCTTCACGCGAGCCTGCTGCTCGTCTGGGCTATAATCTATTGAGATTATTTCCGTAGTAAGTTGGCTTTCCTTTGCCTTGAGTTGTTCTACATCACCTTCTCTGACTTGACTTGCTGCGAATTCCAGCCACTTTATCGATGGGGGAGTACAATACGCCGCCGCTTTGTCATATTGCCAGTTAAAGTAATATGTCGCAAACGAATCAACTCTTTCACTGATGCATTCATCTTCACTGACCGTTGTATGACAAGAGGCAATGAGTGACGTTACACCTATTATTATAAAGGGGACTATGATTTTCTTCATCTTTGTTTAAGCGGACTTAATAACAAATATTCATGATAATGTACTTTTAGCAGCCATGATGCTGTCTGTATGCAAAGTTAATCAAAGCGTGCCCGATAACAAAATAAATCTTATAATTTCTTCTGCGCGATGCGTTTATATATACGAGAAGAAGCCAATTCCGTATGGAACTGGCTTCTGTATTGTTTGTTTGGAATAAGTTGTTGTTTATTTAAGCTTCAGCTTTCTTAGTCTTCTCAGCGTAAACTTCGGGAGAGAGAACTGATACTGTGCTCTTGTTGCGTGAGCCCTTGTGGAAGTAAACCACACCGTCGGTCAATGCGTAAAGAGTATCATCCTTGCCCTGTGCTACATTCTCGCCTGGGAAGTGCTTGTTACCACGCTGACGAACGATGATGTTACCAGCGATGATTTTCTGACCACCCCAGATTTTAACGCCTAATCTTTGTGAAGCTGATTCACGGCCGTTCTTAGAACTACCAACACCTTTTTTATGTGCCATTCTGAAATCCTCCTTTTAAGCGACTACTTGTTTAACTTCTACCTGTGTGAACTGGGCGCGGTGACCATTCTTCTTACGATAGTCCTTGCGACGCTTCATCTTGAAAACGATGACCTTGTCACCCTTAACAAGAGGATTCACAACCTCTACTACTACTTTGGCACCTTCAACAGTAGGTGCACCGACTGTGACAGCTCCGTCTTTGTCGACGAGGAGCACTTTGTCAAATTCAACGGTCTTACCAGCCTCGGCATCCTTGATACGGTGAACGAAGAGCTTCTGGCCTTCCTCTACCTTGAACTGCTGACCGTTAATTTCTACAATTGCGTACATTTGTTATAAAATATAAGTTTTTCCGACAGGCGCCTGATGGTGTTTCAGAACTTGTTCGAGCCCGTACGGACTAAATCGGCTGCAAAATTACTAATTTTTATGGACATAGGCGCTTGTGCCAACTGTTTATTTCTCCGATATTAAGCATATTTAACGTATTGCAGTTAGAATTCAAAGAGCACGCGGGCGTTGAGCATACGGCCGGTGAGATAGTTGGGGACAGCGTATTGCTGATTGGTGACGTCGGTAATCCAATAATAGCTGTTTACATTGTTGATGCCGAGCAAGTTGAGACAGTCTACGCCAAGCCAGACATTCCTGAACGGCATATTCTTCCTCTTTGCTTCATTCTCAAACAATCGATAGCTCATTCCAATATCTGCGCGTTTGTATGCAGGGGCTCTGAAAGAGTTGCGCTCGGTTTCTCTGTGAGGCGCCGAGAATGGCAGACCGTCGGCAAAGGCAAGGCGAAGAGCCATCTTCCATCTGTCGGTTCCGGGGAAGTAATCTGTAAAGAACAGGTTCATGGCCCACCGCTGGTCTGTGGGCAACGGCATGGAGTGGCCGTTCAGCTTCATTTGGGTTTTCATCAAGGATAGTGATATCCAAGAGTCTGTTCCTGGTACAAATTCACCATACAGCTTCATGTCCAGTCCAGCTGCATAACCGCTGCAGATGTTGTCACCATAATATACCACCTTTACATTATTAATAGAGTAGGGTATCAGGTTCTGCAGTATCTTGTAATATGCTTCGGCTGTAAATCGGAAAGGGCGGTTCATGCTTCTGAAGCGATAGTCATAACCCGCAACGAAGTGTATCGATCGTTGGCTTTTTATCTTTTCGTTCAGCCGTGCCACGGTTACATGGTTGACGGTAGTAGTATCACGAAGCTCTTTGAAGAAGGGCGCTTGGTAGTAGATGCCGGTTGCGATGCGCAGTGTGGTGTTTGGCGACCAAGCCGGAATGATGCCCAATGAGATGCGGGGCGACAAGATTGTTTCCTTGTTGAAGTTCCAGTGGCTCATACGCAGTCCGTAGTTGAGCGTATAGAGGGTAGTGGCGCTGTCCGTACCCGATGTAAATCGCCACGTATCCTGTATATATGACTCTATGCGAGAAGCATCCAGCTGGTTTCGGGTGCGCATGGAGTATATCATATACAGGTCCTCGCCGGTATTGGGTACGTTGTAACCAGCCGAATCACGCATCTCATATTCTATGGAGTTCTCTTTGATGTGTTCCCTTTTGAGTGTCAATGCGGCCTCGATGTCGTGCTTCTTGATTTTGCTTGTCAGCATCAGCTTCAGACTTTGCACGCGGGCTTCGAGATAGTTGCGGGCGCTCTCGAAATACGTTCCGACAGCCATATTCTCATTGGTCTCGGTCTGGGTGAGCCAGTATTGGCCCTGTATGTCGTAGGTCTCACGCTCTTTGGTCGAGAATGCCGACGCAATGAGTGACAACCGCGTCTTGCTGTTAAGGTTTCGATTGATTGCTAACGAACCAAAATAGGTGCGGAAGAGGTCTTTCTCCTGCCCGTCAAAATAGACCTTGAAATTCATTACGTTCTGCATCGTGCCGAAGGCCGTGTTGCGGTCTTTGGGATAGAAGTTGTAGTGACTTTCCGAGATGTTACCGATGAAATCAATCTGCCAACGCTTGTCGGGAGTATAGCTCAGATAGGTCTGATAGTCCAGGAAGTTAGGCTTGTACTCTCCGTTTTCCTGCAGCGACCCCAAAAGATATTTATTGGTTTTGTATCTCACGCCATTGGCCCACGCTATCTTCTTGTTGGCCAAGCCCACATAGGCGCTTGCGCCCAACAGGCTTGCCGAAGCATTGGCTTCAAACCGCTGTGGCCGTTTATAGGTGATGTCGAGAGCCGATGACATCTTGTCGCCATACTTTGCCTCAAATCCTCCAGTCGAGAACCCAATCTTCGCCACCATGTCTGGATTGATTACCGATAAGCCCTCCTGTTGTCCAGACCTCACAAGGAATGGGCGGAAGACCTCTACATTATTAATATATACGCTGTTCTCGTCAAAAGAGCCTCCTCTTACGTTGTATTGAGAGCTCAGTTCGCTATGGGTTGATACTCCCGCCTGACTTTGTATGAGCTCTTCCACTGCATTGCCACCCACCGAGGGCGACATCTTCATGTCCTTGGTCTTCAGTTCCTGAGTCTGGCCGGTCTGTATCTTTTCTCCTTTCACTTCGACTTCGCCGAGCGTGTTGACGTCGGCATACATGACCACGTGGAGGTTCTGTCTGCCACGAGGGTTGCGCAGTACGCGGGTCTTGGCACGATAACCCAGCATCGAGAAGCGTATGACCACCGAGTCGGCAGAGTGGAGGGTGAGGGTGAATGAACCCTTGGCAGACGTGAGAGCCACCTTGCCTTGGCGGGCACAGGTTACAGACGCAAACTCGATGGGATTGTCCTTGTCGTCGGTAACCCGTCCTTGCAATACAAAGCTCTGACTATATGTAGAGAGGCATACTGAAGCCAGCAAAGCCAATAATACGAATTGTTTCATAACCATATAACGCAAGATAGGGCCGATTATTGTGTCAGCCCACTATCCACTTGCAAATAATCGTATTGACAAGCGGAACATTCAGGTGGTACCATCTGTACTTGTTGGTTGAAACCGCACCGAAATTTAGCATCATCTTCGTCAGTGTGTTGTGCATGGAGGGCTGACCGGCGTCGACGATGAAGAATTTGCCGCAGTCCCGACGATAGGCCTCTTCGATGGCATGCCATACAGAGATGTGGAATGAATGATTCTTGGGAACCAATTTTTTGTTCGTCACGGCATAACAGCCATACGCATTGCCATTGGCGAAGAGGCATACGCATCCGGCAACCACTTTGTTGCCGTTGGTCGTGACATAGATTTTGATTTGTGGATTGTGATGATACTCAAGGATAAGTTCCTTGTTGGGCAGAAAACTTTGAAGCACGTAGCGGTAGGACCTCTTGAGGAGTTTGCAGAACTCCTTGACCTCTGCGTCGCTGGTCGCTTCGCGCGTCTGCAGACCCATTTCCGAGACTTCTTTGAGGTATCTGCTGCTTTTCAGACTCAATCTGTCTGTCGGGTTTGCCTCCTTCAGGTCCAGGTGAGTCTCCATCCAGCCGGTGGGGAAGTAACCGCAGGCTCTCAGATGTTGGTAACCATACATCTTATAGGGTATGTTGGAGAACTCGATGTATAGACACAACTTCATTTTCAATATCCTTGTCAGTCGTCCGAGCAACATTCCGAATATCTCCTGGGGATTGGCATTGTCGGTATAGTCGCCTGTGCCGAAGACGCGGGCTTGCTTGTACAGATAGAGCGGAAACAGGCTCTTGCGCCAACGGGTCACAGCCAGCAGCTGACCCACTACTTGTCCGTTTTCATCTTCGGCTATGGCCATATAAGGGGTATGGCCTGGTGCCTGTTCATACATTCTGAACAGTACAAGGCTGTGCTGGAACTGCCAGCTTGTCGATTGCGGCATATCTGTGCCTCTTGATATGATGCGCGTTCGTATTTGGTGCATTTGGCAAATATACAAATTACATTTGTAACTGCCAAAACAAATGCAGATTTTATACCTGCCGGAGCATATTGCCCCTTGCGAGTATAAAATCTGCCATCTGTCAAGGCCTGTGATTATCTACAGCTGTTCGCGGCTTAGCACATAGACGAGCGCACTTGCTCTGCCGTCTCTCCTGATAGGCGATTGTGGCGTCCGCGAGATTTCCTGCAACTCGCGCGAAGCTGCGCAGTGCGACTGCCGGGTTAGACGAGCATAATCACCGACGCGCATGAAGGGATGGGCTCCATCGCCCAGATAGCCGACGGCAAGGCCGATACGCTCTTCCTTGCTGTAGGGCGACTTGCGCAGCCGGTGCTCTTTGTCGCGTACCAAGGTGCATTGTGAGGAAATCGTGCGGACCAGCTGTGAGGCTGCCCTGTAGATTATGCCCGTCACCTTCAAACTTCTGGCGTTGGTTTCCTTTCCCGTGTCCGTACCAGTCAGGTCTTTGGGCATCGTCATGCCGACAGACGCCCTGAAAGTCCCGATGCCGTCGATTGTCACCGAATTGCCAGAAGCCATTTCCAGCGCCATCTGCTTGCCGATGGCTGCGATTACCTGTACCACCTGTCCCTTGTCAAGGCCCGAACCAGGATAGGTGAGGCGTCTTACCAGTTCGTCAAAGTCAATGTTCTCGTTGACCTTCATGCGGTAATAGAATTTCTTTTCGCCCGTGTTTCTGAGGTCGGGCATCTCCTGTTTGAAATACTTTGCCATAGTTAGATGCAATAAGTCAGTAAATAGTTTGATGTGTAATTCATGGTGCAAATGTAAGCATAATTTTCTGTTACCACCAAATCCAAAGTTAGTCTAAGGCGCGATTTAACAGATGCCAACCATCGTTTAATTATTTCACACTTCGCCATCGCCGTTTCGTAGTCTGCAATCAGTTTTTGCCTGGTCTGCAATCAGTTTTTGCTTAGACTGCGGCATGTATGGCTGCATTGTCTATTTACTCATTACGACCACCGGAAACCGGTCAATTATCGTGAAAGTGAGGAAAAATGTCGGAAATTATTTTGAATTCTTCTTCGCTATCACTAACTTTGTATCAGATAATAACGACGGCGGATAGCACCGTTGTCACATTAATCAGTAAAGACGTATGGATTTCAAAGATTTAGTAGCACATCGACGCAGTCATCGCCGTTTCAGTGATGAAGAGATTGCCCCCGAGGCTCTGCAGCTCATACTGCGGTCGGCGCTTATGTCGCCGACATCCAAGAGTAGCCGCAAATGGCATTTCGTAGTGGTAGATGACAAGGTGGCGCTCGAGAAGATGGCCGACGCCAAAGAGGCTGGAGCCGCTTTTCTCAAGGGTGCGCCCTTGGCCATCGTGGTTTGCGCTCCCCCCGACGAGGATGAATGTTGGATAGAAGACGCGTCCATCGCTGCGGTTACCATACAGTATCAGGCTGCCGACCTGGGCTTGGGTTCCTGCTGGGCGCAGATGCACGGCCGCGGTCTCTCCGACGGTACCACCGCCGACGAGGTCATTCACGGCATCCTGGGACTCGATGATGCCTACAAGGTATTGTGTGTCATCGCTATAGGTCATTGTACCGATGAGCGCAAGCCTCAGAATGAAGATGCGCTGAAATGGGAAAATGTTACAATATACAACGGGAATGATTAATTACGATTTAACCAAGGTCAAGGCCATCATCTTCGATGTAGATGGCGTGCTTTCGGCCGAAACAATAGGCATGGATGACGAGGGCCAGCCTCTGCGCACGGTCAACATCAAGGATGGCTATGCCATACAGCTTGCCTGCAAGATGGGGCTGCATATAGCCATCATGACTGGTGGCCGTTCGGAAGCTATTGTCAAACGATACACCTACCTCGGGGTAGGCGATGTCTACATCAACTGCTCTATGAAGATGGAGACCTATCAGGAGTTCAAGGCAAAGAACAATCTGGATGACAGCGAGGTTATCTATGTGGGCGACGACATCCCCGACTATCAGGTGATGCGTCGCTGCGGTTGTCCGTGTTGCCCCGCCGACGCCTGTTCCGATATCCAGGAAATCAGCACCTATGTCAGCCGCTGCAAGGGTGGTTACGGCGTAGGCCGCGACATCATCGAGCAGGTGCTCATGGCTCAGGGAAAATGGTTGAGCGACAGCAAGGCTTTCGGTTGGTAATCGTATTAATATCAAGACGATGATAGATACTCCTTATCATATAATCCTTGCCTCCAACTCTCCCCGCAGGAAAGAACTTCTGGGCGGATTGGACTTGGAATACGAAGTGCGCGTGGTTCCCGGTATCGAGGAAAACTATCCCGACGGACTTACCCCCGAGCAGATACCCCAATATCTGGCTTGCCAGAAGGCTCAAGCCTATACGCTGAGTGCCGGAGAGATGCTGATAACAGCCGATACCGTTGTGGTGTTAGGCAGAGAGGTGCTGGGCAAGCCTGCCGATGAAGCCGAGGCCAAAGCAATGCTGGCCAAACTGAGCGGCAAGACACATGCCGTGGTCACCGGCGTGGCTCTTACCACCCTGACCAAACAGCACGCCTTCCACGTGGTGACAGAGGTAACCTTCAAGCAGTTTACCCAGCAGGAAATCGATTACTATGTGACTACCTATCGCCCCCTGGACAAGGCCGGTGCCTATGGCATCCAAGAGTGGATAGGTTTCATAGGTGTCACTGCGCTCAAAGGCAGTTTCTTCAATGTGATGGGGCTGCCAGTACAACGCATATACGAAGAGATATTCAAGTTCTGAGTATCCCCCATGAAGTAAGGACAAATCCCGTTTTGGCATGTCGCGATGCAGCCAGCCTAAACGGGATTTCCCTTGTGCTGTGGCTATCTGCGGCGCTTGCAACATGCAATTTTTCTTAAAATAAAGTGATATTTCTCCTTTTTTAATATAATTTAGAACCTATCTTTCGGCTCTATGTTTGTTTTGTAGTACTTTTGCACCAAAATCAATATAAAAGCAAAAAAGATTATGGCAGAAGCTATCGATATCCGCGAACTCAATGTGCGGATAGAACAACAAAGTACCTTTGTCACCAATCTGACAACAGGTATGGATCGCGTAATAGTAGGACAAAAACATCTGGTTGACTCGCTTCTTATTTCCCTCTTGAGCGATGGTCATATATTGTTGGAAGGCGTACCCGGCCTGGCAAAGACTCTGGCGATAAAGACCCTGTCACAGTTGATAGACGCCAAATATAGCAGAATACAGTTTACTCCCGACTTGTTGCCTGCCGACGTTGTAGGAACAATGATTTATAGTCAGAAAGAGGAAGCCTTCCAGGTCAAGAAGGGCCCTGTATTTGCCAATTTTGTACTTGCCGATGAGATAAACCGAGCTCCCGCCAAGGTGCAAAGCGCTCTGCTCGAGGCCATGCAGGAACACCAGGTGACTATTGGTGACAATACGTTCAAGCTGCCTACTCCCTTCCTGGTTATGGCTACCCAGAACCCCATTGAACAGGAAGGCACCTACCAGCTTCCCGAAGCCCAGGTAGACCGTTTCATGCTCAAGGTCATCATAGACTATCCCACACTGGAAGAGGAGAAGAAGATTATGCGTGAAAACCTTGTGGGCGGTCTTCCACAGGTAATGCCTGTGACAACCGCCGAAGAGATAATGCGTGCGCGTGAGGTGGTAAGCCAGGTTTATATCGATGAAAAGATAGAGCAGTACATCGCCGACATCGTATTTGCCACACGTTATCCCGACCGTTATAATCTCAAGGAGCTCAGCGACCTGATTACCTTCGGTGGCAGCCCCCGTGCCAGCATCAATCTGGCCAAGGCCGCCCGTGCCTATGCCTTCATCAAGCATCGCGGTTATGTGGTGCCCGAGGATGTGCGTGCCGTCGCTCACGACGTTTTGCGCCATCGCGTAGGATTGAGCTATGAGGCAGAGGCCAACAATGTCACTGCCGAAGAAATCGTATCCAAGATTATCAATAAAGTTGAAGTTCCTTGATGGAAACATCTGAAATCTTAAAGAAGGTCAGGAAGATAGAGATAAAGACTCGTGGATTGAGTCAGAACATCTTCGCCGGACAGTATCACTCAGCCTTCAAAGGAAGAGGTATGGCCTTTTCCGAGGTTCGTGAATACCAGTATGGCGACGACGTGAGAGATATCGATTGGAATGTAACCGCCCGTTTCCACCGTCCTTATGTCAAGGTGTTTGAAGAAGAGCGCGAACTTACGGTGATGCTCCTTGTCGACGTCTCGGGTTCGCTCGACTTCGGTACGTCGCGTCAGCTGAAGCGCGAGATGGTTGCCGAGATTGCTGCCACGCTGGCTTTCAGCGCCATACAGAACAATGACAAGATTGGCGTGATACTCTTTTCTGACCGGATTGAGAAATATATCCCGCCAAAGAAGGGCCGCAAGCACATCCTCTATGTTATCCGTGAGATGCTCAACTTCAAGCCCGAGAGCAAGCGTACGGACATCGGCATGGCTATCGAGTTTCTCACCCGTGTGGCCAAGCGTCGCTGTACGGCTTTTGTCTTAAGCGACTTCTATACACGCAACGACTTTGAAAAGCAGTTGCAGATAGCCAGCCAGAAACACGACATCGCCTCGATACAGGTCTATGACCCGCGTGCCAAAGAGCTACCCGATGTAGGATTGCTCAAGGTGTGTGATGCCGAAACCGGCCACGAGACTTATATCGACACTTCGAGCAAGAAGCTGCGCCAGGCTCATGCCAATTATTGGCGCCAGCGGGAGAGTGTGCTCAGGCAGACTTTCGTCAAATGTAATGTCGACTGGGTGTCGGTGGCTACAAATGAAGACTATGTGCGCAGTCTGATGTTGCTCTTCGCCCAGCGTGGACATAGTTAAGTATGAATAGAGAATAAGTAGTTTATGTATTTTAGATATTTGCTTTTATCAATGTGTTGTCTGCTGCTGGGCGTAAAGTCGTCAGCACAGGTAAGCGTTGAAGCCAAAATCGACTCCATAAGCATTCTTGTGGGTGAGCAGACCAACCTGGAGGTTGCCGTCACAGCCCGCAAAGGAGCAAAAATAGTATGGCCCAACATCAAACCGTCGCACTATCTTGTTCCCGGTGTCGAAATCATTGATGTGGCCGATGGCGACACGTCGGAAGTGGACAACAACGTAAGGATAAGTAAAAGAATTACATTGACATCTTTCGACGAGAAACTCTATCCTATACCCGGCATGAAGGTAAAGGTGGATGGAAAGCCCTATGAGGCCAACCAGTTGGCACTGAAGGTAATGACCATCGATGTCGACACGCTTCATCCCAATCAGTTCTATCCTCCCAAGACCGTGCAGAACAATCCGTTCTTGTGGAGTGAATGGAGCGGTCTGTTCTGGATGAGCGTATTGGTACTGGCACTGATGGGTGGCATCTTCTACCTGTATATCCGTCTGCGTGAAAACAAGCCAATCATTGCCAAGATACGTATTGTCAAGAAGGTGCTTCCTCACCAGCGCGCCCTCTCTGCCATGGAGAAAATCAAGGCAGAACATCTGGAACGTTCGGACGACCAGAAGACTTACTACACGCAACTCACTGATGCTCTGAGACAATATATCAATGAGCGTTTTGGTTTCAACGCCATGGAGATGACTTCCTCGGAGATTATCGAGCGTTTGCGGCAGAATGGCGACAAAAAGATGATAGGTGAACTCAAAGAGCTGTTTGAGACAGCCGACCTCGTGAAGTTTGCCAAGTACTCTACGCTCATCAACGAAAACGACCTGAACCTGGTCAACGCCATCAACTTCATCGACCAGACCAAGTTGGAGAACGTGCCTACCGAAGAGAGGGTAGTGCCTCAACTGAGTCAGGAAGACAAACGAACAAAGAATACACGACGCGCCATAAAATGGGTGATAGCCCTATCCTCTGCATTGGTGATAGTGCTGTTGGCTTACATCATTTATAGTGCCATTCAACTAATCAGTTAAATATGGAATTTGCCAATAAAGAGTATTTCTTTCTGCTTCTCTTGCTGATACCTTATGTGCTTTGGTATTTTCTGTATCGCAAGAAGAATGAGCCCACAATACGAATGAGTGATACATTCGCATACCAATATGCTCCCAAAAGCTGGCGTATAAGGATTATCAACCTGCCGATGCTGTTGAGATGTATCACCTTTGTTCTGATAGTAATCATTCTGGCTCGGCCACAGACCCACAATGCGTGGGATAAAAAAGAGGTCGAAGGCATCGACATCATGCTCGTTATGGACGTGTCGACCTCAATGTTGGCTGAAGATCTGCGCCCTAATCGTATAGAAGCCGCCAAGAATGTTGCCGCCGAATTTATCAATGGGCGTCCTAATGACAATATCGGCTTGACGATATTTGCAGGCGAGGCATTTACCCAGTGTCCGATGACAACCGACCATACATCGCTGCTCAACATGCTTCAAACCGTACGCACGGACATCGCGGCAAGAGGCTTGATACAGGATGGAACAGCTGTAGGAATGGGTTTGGCAAGCGCGGTGGCACGACTGAAGGACTCAAAGGCCAAAAGCAAAGTGGTAATCCTGCTCACGGACGGTTCGAACAACATGGGAGACCTCTCGCCTATGACCTCGGCACAGATAGCCAAAAGCATGGGCATCCGCGTATATACCATCGGAGTGGGTACCAACAAGGTGGCACGTTATCCGGCGATAGTTGCTGGCGGCGTGCAGTATGTCAACATACCTGTAGAGATAGACACCAAGACGCTAAGTGATATAGCTGCCACAACGGATGGCAATTTCTATCGAGCAACCAACAATGCTGAGTTGAAGAACATCTACAAGGATATCGACAAGTTGGAGAAGACAAAGATGAACGTAAAGAAATTCTCTAAGAGATATGAGGCTTATCAGCCATTTGCCATTGCGGCCATCCTCTGTCTGCTTTTGGAAATATTATTAAGAACAACGGTATTAAGAAGAATTCCCTAAATTATGAGATTCGAAGATTCTATATATTTATGGTTACTGTGGGTGGTGCCGATACTTGCCTTCATCAGATTGGTAGTATGCCGCCAGCGGCATAACAAGTTCAAGAAATTTGGCGACCCCCAACTCTTGAAGTTGCTTATGCCTGATGCTTCTCCGTATAGACCTACGGTAAAATTCTGGCTTTGTCTTGCCGCATTGTCATTGCTGATTATTGTCCTCGCGCGCCCGCAGATGGGTTCTAAGGTGTCGCAAGAAAAGCGAAACGGCATAGAGTTGATTATTGCAATGGATATCTCAAATTCGATGAAGGCACAGGATGTGGTTCCCTCGCGTCTGGACAAAGCCAAGTTCATGGTAGAAAGCCTGGTCGACAATTTCAATAACGACAAGGTGGGACTCGTGGTCTTCGCCGGCGATGCTTTTGTGCAGCTCCCGATAACCAGTGACTATGTATCAGCCAAGATGTTCCTGCAAAATATCAGTCCGTCGCTTATCAATACCCAAGGCACCGACATCGCTAAAGCCATTGACATATCCATGCACAGCTTTACGCAACAGGAGAAGGTGGGCAAGGCTATAATCCTCATCACCGATGGTGAAGACCATGAAGGTGGCGCGTTGGAAGCAGCCAAAGCCGCAAAGAAGAAGGGTATCAATGTGTTTATCTTGGGCGTTGGTAGCGAAAAAGGTGCTCCAATTCCCAATGACGATGGTGGATACTTGACAGACAATACGGGGCAGACGGTTATGTCTGTTCTCAATGAAAAGATGTGTCGTGATATCGCTCAGGCAGGAAGTGGCATGTACATCCATGTAGACAATACAAGTGATGCGCAGGACCAACTGAACAACGAACTTGAAAAGTTGCAGAAGGGAGACTCTGACAGCGTGATTTACAGCGAATACAACGAGCAGTTTCAAGCATTTGCAATCTTGGCAATGCTTCTTCTTATCATAGAAGCGTGTCTCCTGGAGGTGCGCAATCCCTTATTCAAGAATATCAAATTGTTTAAAAAGAAATGAGATTACGGTATATTTTCTTGATATCTATATTGCTTACTATCAGCGCTCATCTGTCAGCCCAGAATGACAGACAATTGGTGCGCATAGGTAACAGGTTCTTCTATGAACAGAATTACGCAAAAGCAGAAATTGAATATCGTAAGGCTATAGCCAGTAATGGCGGAAATACTCAGGCCATATACAACTTGGGGTGTGCTTTGCAAGCACAAAAGAAAGACTCTGCAGCGATAAAACAATATGAACTTGCAGGTAAAATCGAAACCAACAAGATAAGAAAGTCAAAGTCCTATCACAATATAGGCGTCATTTGCCAGTCTCACCAAATGTACAAGGAAGCCATCGAAGCCTATAAGGAAAGTCTGAGAAACAATCCTGCTGATAATGAGACTCGTTACAATTATGTATTGTGTAAGCGGTTGCAGAAAAATCAGAAGAATCAAAACGACAAGCAACAAAACAAAGACGACAATAAGGACAAAAAGAACAAGGACAAGAAACAAGAGAACAAGGATAATCAGCAGCAGAAGCAGCAGCAGAGTAATGAGCAAATGAGCAAAGACAATGCCGAGCAACTGCTTAATGCAGCTATCCAGGAAGAGAAGGCTACGCAGCAGAGACTGAAGAAATCGATGCAGAAGCCACAAAAGCGAAACTTGGACAAGAATTGGTGATTTTGTCAGATACGTGTTCTTTTTTATAATCGCAATCATAATGACAGACATATTGAATGAATTGAAGATGAAACGATATATATTGATACTCGTTGGTATTTATATTACAATGGCCATCAAGGGACAGCATATTAACGTTGCTGCCCCTTCTCGGGTTAATGTCGGTGAAAATTTCAGAGTGGCATATACAGTAAGCACTCAGGATGTCGATGATTTCAGATCAAACATGCGTTCTACTGACGAAGTCGAAGTCATCGCTGGACCTTATGCCTCCAAAGTCTCAAGTTTCAGTATGGTCAATGGTCATACAACTTCCAGTTCATCCATAACATACACATATACTCTATATGCCAACAAGGCCGGAATATTCACAGTTCCCGCCGCTCACGCTAAAATCCATGGCAAAACTATTGCCTCTCATAGTACAAAGA
The DNA here is from genome assembly GCF_002251325.1 of Prevotella sp. P4-67. NCBI lineage: Bacteria > Pseudomonadati > Bacteroidota > Bacteroidia > Bacteroidales > Prevotellaceae > Prevotella > Prevotella sp. P4-67. The sequence goes on along the minus strand of NZ_NPJL01000033.1, from coordinate 62,528 downwards.
TAACGATATCCGGTCAGGCGCGTAGCAACAATAACAATGCTCACAACAATCCAAACACTTCTGCCATCCATGAACAAGGTAGCAGAATATCTGGTAACGAACTCTTTATCAAGGTAAGTGCTAACAAACGCAAGGTTCATGAACAGGAGCCTATCTTACTGACTTACAAAGTGTATACAACGCTGGAGCTGACTCAGTTGGAAGGAAAGATGCCGGACTTGACAGGCTTCCATACACAAGAAGTCAAGTTGCCGCAACAGAAGAGTTTCCATATAGAGAGGGTTAATGGTCGTCCATATAGATGCGTAACATGGAGCCAGTATGTCATGTACCCTCAAATGACAGGTAGCTTGAAGATACCAAGCATCACTTTCCATGGTATCGTGGTTCAGGAAAATCGCTCGGTTGATCCTTTTGAGGCTTTCTTCAATGGCGGCTCTGGTTATGTGGAGGTAAAACGCGACATCGTTGCCCCGGGCTTGTCCGTTGAGGTAGAGCCGTTACCCACAAAACCGGCGAATTTCTCTGGCGGAGTCGGTAAATTCAATATCTCTGCCCAGGTAGACAACAAGGATATCAAGGCGGGTGAGCCTCTTAACTTCAGAGTCGTTATCGGTGGTTACGGCAACTTGAAACTTATCAAGCAGCCTGTTGTAAAGTTCCCCAAAGATTTCGACCAGTATGATGCAAAGATTACAGACAAGACCAAACTTACGTCCAATGGCTTGGAGGGAAACATGATTTATGATTTCCTTGCCGTTCCACGCAATCAAGGCAACTATACAATACCTCCTGTTGAACTCGTCTACTATGATGTTGACCGCAATCAGTATCGCACCGTGAAGACGCAGGCCATTAATTTGCAGATAGCTAAAGGCGATGGCAAGAGTGGTAGCGTCTCTGACTATGCCAAGGATCAAAATACTGATATCCGTGGCATCAAAGAAGGCGGAGTCACAATCAAAAATTTCTCTTCAATGTTCTTCGGTAGCGTAGCCTATTGGACTTCATTGATTATTGTAATAGTAATCTTTGTCGTATTGCTGGTTGTTTTCAGAAAGAGGGCAGTCCTTAACGCCGACGTGGTCAGAATCAAGGGTAAGAAAGCCAACAGAATTGCAACTAAACGACTGAGGAAGGCAAGCAAACTGATGATACAAGGTAAATCCGAAGAATTCTATGACGAGGTGCTTAGAGCCTTGTGGGGATATGTCGGCGACAAGTTGAATATGGCTATCGAAGAATTGTCAAGAGATAACATTTCACAGACATTGGCCAATCACAGCGTTGATGATGCCACCATCCAGAAGTTTACTGATGCCTTGACAGAATGCGAGTTTGAAAGATTTGCGCCCGGAGACCCTGCGGGCAATATGAACAAGACTTTTGAATCTGCAATGACTGCCATTATTGAAATTGAGAGAGTGATGAAAAAGAAGAACCGTATCAATACGAAAGCGTTGTTGGTAGTGATGGCGCTGGCAGTTTCATGCCAGGTTGGTGCTGTTACCAAAGAGAATGCTGACAAGGATTATAAGAGAGGTAACTACCAACAGGCAATACAGGATTATCAAGAGCTCCTGAAGAGCGGTAAATCTCCTGAGATTTATTATAATCTCGGCAATGCGTATTTTCGTTCTGACAACATTTCGCAATCAATTCTCGCCTACGAGCGTGCGTTGTTGTTGTCGCCCGGAGACGCCGATGTACGGTTTAACCTGAAGTTTGCGCGCAACAAGACCATCGACAAGATAGTACCAGAAGACCAGATGTTTTTTAAGACATGGTATCAGTCACTGGTATTTTACACTGGCATTGATTCTTGGGCTATTGTCAGCCTGGTGTCCATCATCGGAGCATTGTCTTTGGTCCTTTTCTACTTATTTGGCAATCGAGTATTGGTCAGGAAGGTAGGTTTCTATGGCGCCTTAGTTCTTATCGTTGTCACCGCATTCAGCATGCTTTTCGCGCAACAACAAAAGGAGATGCTGTTACACAGAACAGGCGCAATTATCATTTCTTCCACAGTAAATGTGAAGAAGACGCCCGCTCCTACATCTACCGATGTCTATGTATTGCATGAAGGTACGAAGGTAGACATAACAGACCAGTCCATAGAGGGTTGGTACGGCATCAAACTTGCTGATGGAAGAGAGGGATGGATTAAGTCTTCATCTTTGGAGAAGATATAATTAGCTGTAATAAAGCATGAATTATTCTACACTATATGCCGCAGACAAAACCTTGCTGATGGTCTTCAATGGGAGTCATTGCCCCTTTGTTGACAGATTGGCAGTGACGCTGACTTGCGGCTATATGTGGATACCGCTTTATATTGCCCTCTTGCTGTTGGTCATAAATAACCATAAAACTGTGGTCCAAATCTCATTGGTCATAAGCATGGCCTTGCTTGCTATAGTCTTGAGCGAGGGAATGGCAGACTTGATAGTTAAGCCACTCGTTGCTCGACTTCGCCCCATCCATGATACACTTATGCAAGATAGTGTTCAGGTCGTCAACAATTATCGTGCAGAGGGATATAGTTTCTTCTCTGCCCATGCATCCAACACTATGGCTGTGGCCGTTTTCTTCAGTTTGTTAGTTAAGGACCGACTCTTCGCATGTACCTTGATTACCTGGGCGCTCGTCAATTGTTGGACGCGGCTTTATCTTGGCGTCCATTATCCGAGCGACATTATCGTTGGGGTGGTGTGGGGCAGTGTCAGCGGCCTTTTTGCCTATACTATGTATAATAAGGTAAAAGACACAAGAAGCGTTAGGGCCTCCGATGACGCCGCGACCACCGATATGGCGTATCGTCGTTCAGATATCAACACAGTAATCAGCGTCATGGCGCTATTAGTTATATTCGCAATCATTTTTAGTTTGATATAATGGATACAAAACATATTAAAATCAGTGATTACAATTATCCGCTGCCCGATGAGAGGATAGCCAAATTTCCTCTTGCCCAGCGTGATCATAGCAAACTACTCTTGTATAAACACGGCGTAGTGTCGGAAGATGTTTTCAATCATCTGCCCGACCATTTGCCAGCTGGTGCATTGATGGTATTCAATAATACCAAAGTGATACAGGCGCGTATGCACTTCAGGAAGGAAACCGGCGCATTGATAGAGATATTCTTGATGGAGCCTGCTTTCCCCGTTGACTATGAGCAGATATTCCAGACACGTCGCCACTGCGCGTGGAGGTGCATGATTGGTAACCTCAAGAAATGGAAGGAAGGTTCTCTGCATCGCGAGTTTGACATCAACGGCCATAAGTTTGTCCTCTCCGTCAGCCGCGACAACTCTCAGAACACAGAGGTCGCCACTGGCACCAACTTCTGGATTAACTTAGATTGGGATTCCGACGAGGTAAGTTTTGCGGAAATCTTGGATTCCATCGGCGAGCTTCCTATACCGCCATATCTTAACCGCGAGACACAGGAAAGTGACAAGACAACATATCAGACTGTCTATTCCAAGATAAAGGGTTCTGTAGCAGCCCCTACAGCAGGACTTCATTTCACCAAGGATGTCCTTGAGGCTTTAGATGACAAGGGTATTCACCGCGAGGAGTTGACGCTCCACGTAGGCGCAGGAACCTTCAAGCCGGTCAAGACCGAGCAGATATGTGCCCACGAGATGCATAGCGAGTATATTGTCGTCAAGCGTACCACCCTGCAAACCCTCTTGCAGCACGACTGTAAGGCCATCGCCGTGGGAACGACAAGCGTCCGCACACTTGAGAGTTTATATTATATGGGTGTCAAATTGCAGTATAATCCCAATGCTACTGAAGACGAGCTCCATGTCAATCAATGGGAGCCTTATGACGACAACCGTAATGGCAAGATAGTTGATGGCATCAGCCCATGTCAAGCGATTCTGAATATACTGACATATCTTGAGACAAACCATCTTGAGGCACTGCATACAAGCACACAGATTATTATAGCTCCGGGTTTTGAGTACAAGATAGTCAAGATGCTCGTCACCAATTTCCATCAGCCACAAAGCACATTGCTTTTGCTGGTAAGTGCATTTGTCAATGGCGACTGGCGCAAGATATATGACTACGCGCTAAGCCACGATTTTCGTTTCCTCAGCTACGGAGACAGTTCATTATTAATTCCCTAATTATTAGAAACGTAAAGATATGAAAATAGGAGATAAAGTTAGCTTCCTCAGTGAAACCGGCGGCGGAGTCATTGCAGGATTTCAAGGTAAGAATATTGTCCTCGTTGAGGATGAAGACGGCTTCCAGATTCCAACCCCCATCAATGAGGTAGTGGTCATTGGCAATGACGATTATAGCATTGCCAAGGTAGTTGCCAAGACCGAAAGCAAGCCTAAAGACAACAAGAGTGTCAAGGCCCTGCTTGCAGATGGTACGGATTCCGATGTCGATACCGATGTCGAATATGTCGACATCGCCGACAAGGAAGTTACCTTTAAGATGCCAGCCGAAGAGCGCAAAGGCGGAAACATGCTATCATGCTATCTTGCCTTTGTCCCAATCAATATCAAGGAGATGACGACCACCCGGTTTGAAGCCTACCTTGTCAATGACTGCAACTATTGTCTGCAATACTCGTTCATGACTGCCGAAGGTAATGCCTGGACCCTACACTCACAGGGAGAAATCGAACCCAATACATCTTTATATATAGAAGAGGTAGGAAGAGAAGAGCTCAACAGCCTTCTCAAGATGGGATTCCAACTCTTTGCCTACAAGAGAGACAAGTCTTTCATCCTTAAACCTGTCGTTGAGGTTCAACTTAGGCTTGACCCCGTCAAGTTCTATAAACTCCACTCGTTCCAGAAGACCATTTATTTCGACACACCGGCATTGTTGTACACCATTGTCGAGGACGACAAGATTGCGCATCCTCTCCATATCGATGCAGCTGAATTGAAAAACAAGATGGCAGGCAACGTTGAACCTTCCCGTTTGGTGTCTGGCAAAGATACTGCCACCAAGCCACAGTCTGCACCGCGTCCGCGCAATAACGACGAACTGGTTGTCGACCTGCACATTGACGCTCTTCTCGACAGCACTGCTGGCATGTCGCATGCCGATATCCTCAACTATCAGATTGGCAAGTTCCAGGAAGTGCTGGATAAATACAGCACCCAGAAGGGCAAGAAGATTATCTTTATCCATGGCAAGGGCGAGGGCGTGTTGCGCCATTCCCTCATCAATATGCTCAATTACAAATATAAGAGATACCAGTATCAGGATGCATCATTCCAGGAGTATGGTTATGGAGCAACTCAGGTAACTATCAGATAACTTAACCAGTCACAAACAGAACATTATGAACTACGGATTTATAAAAGTCGCTTCGGCAGTTCCCTCTGTAAAGGTGGCAGATTGCAAATACAATGTCGAGCAGATAGAACAACAGATTATATTGGCCGAAGGGCAGGGGGTAGAGATTATTGTTTTCCCCGAACTGTCCCTTACTGGCTATACATGTCAGGACCTGTTTAGGCAGAACCTCTTGCTCGAAACCACAGAGAGTGCCATGCTCATGTTGCTCGACTTCACACGTCAGCTTAACATCATCTCCATCGTGGGTCTGCCCATCGCTGTTGGTGATTTGCTGCTCAACTGTGCCGCCATCATCCAGAAGGGCCAGATTTTGGGCATTGTTGCCAAGGAGTATCTGCCCAACTACAACGAGTTCTACGAGAAGCGTTGGTTTGCTTCTGTTCAAGACCTGCGCACTACCGAACTGCGCTTTGCCGGCAATCAGATTAACCTCTCCTTCACGCCGCAGATTTTTGTCACTTGCGATGGCGTAAGGTTTGGTGTCGAAATTTGCGAAGATGTCTGGGCCCCCACGCCTCCCAGCAATCACCTTGCGTTGGCAGGTGCCGATATCATCTTCAATCTTTCTGCCAGCGACGAACTGATTGGCAAGCACGATTATCTCTGCAAGTTGCTGGCTCAACAGAGCGCACGCACCATCACTGGATATGTCTATTCGAGTGCCGGCTTTGGCGAAAGCACCCAGGATGTAGTCTATGGCGGCAATGCATTGATATTTGAGAACGGCCATTTGCTGCAGAGCGGGCCGCGCTTTGCGATGACACCACAGATGCAGGTAGCTCAGATAGATGTTGAACGCCTGCGGACAGAGCGCCGAGGCAACACCACCTATGTCAATGCCCAGCGCCGAATGATAGGCGAAGACGTCATCTTCAAGAATGCCCACTCTATACTGCCCAAGGATTTCGTCCTGGAACGCCCAGTCGACGCCCATCCCTTTATACCTTCTCCCGACATGATGGAAAAGAGTTGTGAGGAAATATTGAACATCCAGGTTATGGGACTTGCCAAACGCCTTGTTCACACCGGTTGCCAGAAGGTTGTCATCGGCATAAGCGGTGGACTCGATTCCACTTTGGCATTATTGGTATGTGCCATGACATTCGACAAGTTAGGACTCGACCGCAGCGGAATTATCGGTGTGACCATGCCCGGTTTCGGCACCACTGACCGCACTTACACCAATGCCATCAAACTCATGCAGAGTCTCCACATTACCATCCGAGAGATAAGCATTGCCAAGAGCGTTACCCAGCACTTTGAGGATATTGGTCACGACATCTCTGTTCATGACACTACTTATGAGAACTCTCAGGCCCGAGAGCGTACCCAGATATTGATGGATGTAAGCAATCAGGAGGGTGGGCTCGTTATCGGTACGGGCGACCTGTCCGAGCTGGCTCTTGGTTGGTGTACGTACAATGGCGACCACATGAGCATGTATGCTGTCAATGCCAGCATCCCCAAGACACTTATTGCTTGTCTGGTCAAGTTTGTTGCTGGAACTATGGATGCCGACACCTCTGCCACTCTCCATGATGTGGTCGACACTCCCATCAGCCCCGAACTGGTTCCTGCCGACGAGGATGGAAATATTCAGCAGAAGACAGAGGACTTGGTTGGCCCCTACGAGCTCCACGACTTCTTCCTCTATTATTTCATGCGTCATGGATTCCGCCCGATGAAGATTTTCCTGCTTGCGCAGAAAGCCTTCGAAGGCCAGTACGACGATGACGTCATCAAGCATTGGCTCAAGACATTCTTCCGCCGCTTCTTCTCCCAGCAGTTCAAGCGCTCGTGTCTGCCCGACGGCCCCAAGGTTGGCAGCATCAGCCTGAGCCCCCGAGGAGACTGGCGTATGCCCAGCGATTCTTCGAGTGAGCTGTGGCTCAGAGAGTGTGAAATGCTCTAAGCCCGTCACCCACTTATAGAAATGATAAAGGCCATCTATTCAGCATAATAGATGGCCTTTATATTGATGTTTGGTCGTATTATTCACGTATCTTGATTTGGCAGTCGTCGAGAGAATCAATGATGGCGAGGCTCTCACAGCGTACGCCAGCCTCTTCGATGACTTCGCGACCATGCTGGAAGGCTTTCTCTATGATGAAACCCATGCCGACGAGCTCGCAGCCAGCCTGGTTGCACAGGTCGATGATACCCTTGGCGGCATTGCCATTGGCGAGGAAGTCGTCAATAAACAGCACCTTGTCTTCGGCGGTGAGATACTCCTTCGAGATGATTACGTTGTACTCTCTCTGCTTGGTAAAGGAGAACACGGTGGTAGAAAGCAGGCCCTCCATTGTCGAGGGTTTCTTCTTCTTGGCAAATACCACCGGCAGGTCAAGCAGGAAACCCATCATTACAGCCGGAGCGATGCCCGATGCTTCAATGGTGATAATCTTGTTGATTTCGGTGGATGCGTAGCGGCGTATAAATTCCACAGCTACCTGCTTCATAAGATTAGGGTCCATCTGATGGTTGATAAACTTGTCTACTTTCAAAATTCCTCCAGGATAACACTTACCCTCTTTCTTGATGCGGTCTATCAGAGTTTTCATCGCTTTGTATTGTTATATTTCTTGACTATGTGTGTTGATATGTTTGCTATTTGTCTTTGTCAAAGTTCTTCAGCCAGTTGTCTATCAGTTTTCGTGCCAATGACAGTTTTTCTGGTATCTGTGGGAGTTTGTCATAGCGGAACCACGCACCTTTACTCAACTCCGAGTATTGCAGATGCAGGTCGCCCGACTCGTACTCAGCATAGAAGCCCACCATCAGGCCGCAAGGGTAGGGCCAGGGCTGTGATGCCCAGTAGGTAAGGTTCTTGATGGTAAGCCCGGTTTCTTCCATGACCTCGCGGCGTACTGCTTCTTCGAGCGTTTCGCCTGTCTCTACAAATCCTGCCACCAGCCCGTAGAAATCTGTCTTGAAGTTTCGCGCGTGTACCAGCAGCACCTCGGGACCGCGGTGTATCAGCACGATGATGGCAGTGGCCAACTGCGGCCATATCTCCTTGCCGCAGTGCGTACACTTCTTGGATATGTCGGTGTGCATTGCCATAGGCGAACCGCAGCAGCCACAGTAGCGTGTGGTTGAGTCCCAATAGAGCAGCTCATGACATTTCCCCGCTTTCAGATAGAACTCGTTGGGAATTTTATAGAACGATGGTCTCAGCCCGCACATTTCATAGCGTCCGCTGTCATCCTGTATGGGTTCGCTGATGGCAAAAGCCTTGACCTGATGACCATCTTCAAAGGGCGAAACATTGAGTATATTGGTCCAGGGTTGAGTCTTCACCGGACTCTTGGGCCCACAGGGAATCATGTAGCTCCCATCTTCTTTGCGTTCCAGCAGCAGGCTGTCTTTGCAGAACACAAACCAATACGTATCGTTCATTGACTTACTTTTTACGATTGAACAGCAACTCGTAGTCACGCTTTGCAGCAGGCTTTACCAGCTGCTCTGGCACAAATCTCCAGTTGTTGTTGGGTTGTGGGTCAAGTGTTCCTTCGCTTTCGATGGCCTTCATCAGATAGTAGCGTTGGTCCTTGTCGCTGCGCCAAATTATCCTGCTTTCCAGACTGTCGTGGCTGATGCCGGCACCACGAGTGAGCAGTTCGCCGCCACCATTGCCACGATAGCTGTTTACAGCTACCTTATACCAGGCCTTGGGGTCAAACGGCTGTCCATTGCTCATGCGATGGATTGTGACCTTCTGGCCGTTAGGTTTGGTTACATCTACCTCGTAGTCTATGCCGGCTGCACTGTCAAAGTTGAACGAGAAGTTCTGGAAACCCATTCTCTGCTGGTCGTTTTTGGTATATTCATTCAACAGCAGCAGATGGTCGTCGGGCGACTGCATGGTGTTGACCCAGAGCGAATAACTCATCTCGAGATGCTTGCGTATCTCTTCGCCCGTGAGACGCATCACGTACAGCTGGTTTTCGTACTTGTACAGCTTGAACATATCGCTGACATAGATATCGCCTTTGTTGATTTGTGCGTCAAACAACAATGGTGCGTTGAAGGCTATGTCTGCGCCGGTAATCTTCAACTCCAGATTGAGTATCAGGTCATTGAAGGCACTTGAACCAAAGTAGCAATCACGTGTTGATATCGAATTGGCAAAGGTTCCTATCTTTTTGTTGACAAAGGCATTGATTTTGGAAATCCACTCTTCAAAGTGAGCCATATACTCTTTGTCGACCTCTATGTCTCTTACATCTACCAGCTGGCCCTCGACAGACTTCTTGCAGTGCTTTTTGCCTTTTTCTATCGTGATGGTCGCTTCAGCCACTTTTCGTGCTGCATTGGCAGGGTCGAGACACAGCACCTTGTTTCCGCTTTCGCTGGTGACATAGTCTGCATAAGGTGTATGGTCGTGACCGAACAGGATGAGGTCAAAGCCATCCACCTCGCGCGCCACCTTCAATGCAGCATCTTCTTCGTAGTCGGCGGTGACTATACCGCCTTCCTTTCCGCTGTGGAAGAGACCGATGATGACATCAGGCTTTTCATTGGCCTTGAGATAGTTCACCCATTCACGGGCAGCCGTAACCATATTTACAAAGGAGAGACCGCTCCACAGACGCTCTGTCAGCCAGTTGGGGATGGCTGGAGTTATCATTCCCAGCACGGCAATCTTCACTCCGCCGCGGTTAAGTATAGTATAAGGCTTGAGATAGGGCTTGCCTGTATTGGTGTCGATGATATTGGCTGCAATAACAGGGCATTTCACCTCCTTTATCCATTTGTCATACACCTCATGACCAGGCTCGACATCGTGGTTGCCTATGGTCTGTGCGTCGTACTTGAGGTAGTTCACCACCGAGGCGGCTATATTCTCAGATGTAGTGTCGATGTAGTTGGAATAGTAAGAGATAGGCTGCCCTTGCAGTATGTCGCCATTGTCGAGCAGTATCACATTGTCGCCATGTTGCTCGCGCAGCTGCTTGACATAACTGCTGACACGCGCCATCGACCCAGCCATCGGCCTGCGGTTGATGTAATCGTAGGGGAAGAAGCTGCCGTGAACATCACTGGTTTGAACAATTTTGATGGTGACCGTCTTGGATTTGGCCATGCATGTCAATCCGAAAGGAAGCAATAACGCCATAACTGCTATAAGTTTTTTCATATATTACCTTATTATATATTAGCATTGCAAAAGTACAAAATAATCGCGAGTTAGGCATGGTTTTTGCAATAAAAGTTGGCAGATAGGAGGATTTTAATATGGCATTTGTAGATTATTATAAGATTTTAGGTGTAGACAAGAACATCCCACAAAAAGATGTACAAGCAGCATACCGCAAGAGGGTAAAGCAGTTCCATCCGGACTTGCATCCCGATGACCCCAAAGCCAAAGCCAAGTTCCAGGCGCTCAACGAGGCGTATCAGGTAATCAACGACCCCGAGAAGCGTAAGAAGTACGACCAGTATGGAGAGCATTGGCGCGAGGCTGGCAACTTTGGCGGCCAGCAGGAAGCTGGGGGCTGGAGCAGTGGCAGTCCATTTGAGGGCTTTGATTTCAGCAGTATGGGTGGTGGAAGTGGTAATGGCTTCTCCAGTTTCTTCGAAAACCTGTTTGGAGGTGGTGGTTTCCATAGCCGTCATCAGTCTTCTATGCAGGGAGGTATGCAACAGGATATGGAAGCCTCTGTTTCCATCGATTTATACACAGCCTTGCTTGGCGGCGAGGTGATGGTCCAACTGGGTGATGGCTCGCGCATCAAACTGAGGGTTAAAGCTGAGACTCAGAATGGTACCAAGGTTAGACTGCGCGCAAAGGGATATGACCTGGGCAATGGCCAACGCTCCGATTTGATTATCACCTACAACGTCACTCTCCCCACTGGGCTCAATGCACGCCAGAAAGAGCTGCTCAGACAGATGCAGCAGCTGTCATAGCACCAAGCACAGCATCAGGTTGATGCGCGACAAGACTTTCATGATTTTATAGATAGACTCCGTTTGTCATTCCGTAAGGATGATGAACGGAGTTTTTTCGTTTACCATCCATTCCTTCCCCTTGCTGTCTATCGCTATAAGCCGCCGATTGCAGTCTGTCATCGCTGGGAACACCAATTCATTCCAAGTGCATCAAGAATAATCTCTCCTCATAGTTGTCATCCTGCTCGAGATGAAATAATTCTTGAGTTCAAACTGTGAATTATTCATTTCGCGCTTCCAAACCGTCGTTTCAAACCGCGATTTTCCTAATTCGCACCCCGCAACCACTCTGTCTATGGTCTGGGCAGACGATGACGCGCATGGGGCAAAAAAATAGGCATGCACTATGCGAATGACCATGGTGCATGCCTATGTCTGGATGTCGACGACACGTCTATTTGATAGTGTCAAATCCCTGTCCGAAGACACCGTGACAGAAAGTCTGTGAGATAAGAGCCTCGGGGTCTATGCTCTTGATGTGGTTGAGCACATCCTGCGACTCATATTTGCGCGCCAGCACCATCAGCACATGCACATCGTGCTTGGAGTACCATCCTGTGCCTTGGAGCAGGGTGACGCCGCGATTGACGTCCTTGTTGATGGTATCAGCAATCTGCTCGTATTTCTTGGAAATGATGAGGAATTGCACCGTCTGCCTGGTACCGTTGATGATGTAGTCGCACGTGACGCTGGCTATGAGCGTAAAGGCGATACCATAGATGATGATTTCGGTACTGTGGTATAGCAGGTACGACGAACTGATAATGGTAAAGTCAATGAACTGCATGGCTCGCCCGAAGCTCAAACTGAATTTCTTGTTCAGCCATGCCACGATGATGTCGGTGCCGCCCGTAGAACCGTTGTGGCTGAACACAATGCCCAATCCGGCTCCACCCAGAATTCCACCTATTAGCACATGCATGAAGCGGTCTTCACCTACGGTGATGACAAGGTGGTGGGCAAAGAACGGCTGCATGACTCCGATAACCAGAGACAGTATGGTGACGCCGATAATCGTACGTATGGTAAACTGCTTGTTGAGCGCCCTGAAACCGATGAGAAGCAGCGTGATATTCAATACCCAGATAGAGATGGCGGTGGGGATGTCGAATGCGTAATACAGCAATGCCGAGATACCCGACACGCCACCCATGACAAACTTCTCGGGGAGGATGAATGCGGTATAACCAAACGCATAGGAGGAAATACCCAGCGTGATGAACAATAGGTCCATCAGCTCGTGCTTTACATAACTCTTAGTACCGAATGCGGCGATACTCTCGTGGTCTTTGTTCATCTTGTTTATGTGATTGAGGTCAATAATTCATATTTTAATAGATGTGTAGGTGTCAAGTGTGCCGCTCAGCGTCCAAGTAGCAGTTGCTATGACGATGCAAATTTAATAATTTATTATGACTCTCTTTTCAAGTTCATCCATTTTTTCTATGCACAATGGTCATTTTATTCCAAAAGATGGTTTCGGGAGTCCCCTCGTGGCTCTGCCCGCATGAATAACCTATGCCACTAAGGTCGGAAGATAGTCGCATCAATCTCGTCCTCAAATCGCGCGGTCATGACGGCGTGATTTCTTAAAACTGAACGATATCAATAGTTTTTAGTTACTTATTATAAAATAAGAAACTGAGATAACCTTAAATTGAATAAAAATGACTAACTTTGCAGTTCAAATTGAAAGCGAACCATAATGGACGAAAGAAATAAAGCATCAATACAGATGATAGCAGAGTATGATGGAGATATCACCAACCTCTATGGTACGACACCGGAAGGGGTTGTTCCAATTCTGGCAACACGCAATATGGTGATGTTCCCTGCCGTCATTTCGCCTATTCTCGTAGGCCGCGAGCAGAGTGTAAACCTCCTCAACTATCTGGATAAGCACCCCGGCACACTCATAGCCATCTTCTCACAGAAGAACCCTGATATAGAGCATCCTCGCGAGGAAGACCTCTATCGCTATGGCTGTTATGCCAAACTGGTAAGACGCATCGAGCTTCCTGGTAGTGAAAACTGTACCGCCATCTTCCAAATGATGGGCCGTTGCCACCTGGACAGCATCGAGAAGACGCGTCCCTATCTCTGTGGAGCCGTATCAGAACGCTCGGAAATCATGCCCGATGTCAACGACAAGGCATTCAATACTGCCATGATAGACCTGGTGGCCGCCTCAAAGGAGTTTATCCATAAGAATGACGAGCTGGCAGACGAGATGGTGTTCTCTATTGATAACATCCATAGTCCCATAATCAGTCTCAACTTCCTCTGCACGGCTCTGCCGTTCTCGGTAAAAGACAAGATGGAGCTTCTCGAGGAGAGCAACCTGATGGACCGTGCGCTCAACACCTTGCGCCTGCTCAACCGCGAGCTGCAGTTCCTGCAGTTGCGCAATCAGATTCGTATGAAGACGCGTGAAGAGCTCGACGAACAGCAGCGCGAGTACTTCCTGCAGCAGCAGATCAAGAACATCAAGGAAGAGCTGGGCCGTGGCGAAGGCTCGCCCGAGAAGAGAGAGCTCGAAGAGAAAGCCCGCAATAAGAAATGGTCGAGCGAAGTGGCTAAAGTTTTTGAGAAAGAGCTGGAAAAACTCGACATACTTAACCCCCAAAGTCCTGACTACAGTGTGCAACTCAACTACCTGCAGACCTATGTGTCTCTGCCTTGGGGCGAGTACACCCAGGACGACCTGGACCTCAAGCGTGCGCAGCGCATTCTCGACCATGACCACTATGGCATGGAGAAAGTGAAAGAGCGCATCCTCGAGTATATTGCCGTGCTTAAATTAAGAGGTGACCTCAAGTCGCCCATCATCTGCCTTTACGGTCCTCCCGGTGTGGGCAAGACCAGTCTTGGCAAGAGCATCGCTTCGGCCTTGCGCCGCAAGTATGTGCGCGTGTCACTGGGCGGACTCCATGACGAGTCTGAAATCAGAGGTCACCGCCGTACGTATATCGGTGCCATGCCCGGCCGTATCATCAAGAGCATCCAGAAGGCAGGTTCTTCCAACCCCGTCTTCATCCTCGACGAGATTGACAAGATTACACAGAACACGCACAATGGCGACCCCTCGTCGGCTCTGCTTGAGGTGCTTGACCCTGAACAGAACACGGCTTTCCACGACAATTATCTCGATGTCGATTACGACCTGTCCAAAGCCATGTTTATAGCCACAGCCAATGAGCTGAACACCATTCCCCGTCCTCTGCTCGACCGTATGGAAATCATAGAGGTGAGCGGATATATCACCGAGGAAAAAATAGAGATAGCCAAGCGCCATCTGGTTCCCCGCGAACTGGAAAACAATGGCTTTGTCAAGGTCGGCGAGAAACCTACCTTCACCAAGGCTGCCCTCGAAACCATCATCGAGCGATATACACGCGAAAGCGGTGTGCGCCAGTTGGAAAAGCAGATCAACAAGTCTCTGCGCAAGATGGCATATCAGATGGCTAAAGAAGGCTCTCTGCCATTGAAGAAGGTGACACCCAAAGAACTGGAAGGCCTGTTGGGCAAGCCACCTTTCTATCGCGACATCTATCAGGGCAATGCCTATGCTGGAGTGGTGACAGGCCTGGCCTGGACAAGCGTGGGAGGCGAAATACTCTTCATCGAAACATCGCTCAGCAAGGGTAGGGCAGGCAAGCTCACCCTGACAGGTAATCTGGGTGATGTCATGAAGGAAAGTGCCGTTATTGCACTTGAATATGTCAAGGCCCATGCTGAACGCCTGAATGTAGACTACCGCATATTCGACCAGTACAATATGCATATCCATGTGCCAGAGGGCGCTACGCCCAAAGACGGCCCATCGGCTGGTATCACCATCGCCACCTCGATAGCTTCGGCCATCACCCAGCGCAAGGTAAGAAAGAACACAGCCATGACAGGCGAGATTACCCTGAGAGGCAAGGTGCTGCCTGTGGGTGGCATCAAGGAGAAAATCCTGGCAGCCAAGCGTGCGGGAATTACAGATATACTGATGTGTGCGGACAACCGCAAGGATATCGAAGAGATACCCGCCATGTATCTTGAAGGAGTAAACTTCCACTATGTGGAGAATATTCAGGATGTGTGGGACTATGCCTTGCTGGATGAGAAGGTAGCCAATGCGGTACACTTTGATATAGAAGAAGACAAGAAAGAGAAATAACGAAGACGATAAAGAAATGACGTTTGAACTACAACATACAGATACATACAGTGATGCCCGCACGGGTATCATAACCACCGACCACGGCCAGATAAAAACCCCGATATTCATGCCGGTAGGTACGTGTGGCACTGTCAAGGGTGTGCATTTTGAAGAGCTTCGCCAACAGGTGAAGGCCCAGATTATCCTTGGCAACACCTATCATCTGTATCTCAGACCCGGACTTGAGGTGCTCCGTAAGGCTGGTGGTCTGCACGGTTTCAACGGTTGGGAGAAACCTATCCTCACCGACAGTGGCGGTTTTCAGGTCTTCTCTCTGACCGGTATAAGAAAACTGCGTGAAGAGGGTTGTGAGTTCCGTTCTCATATCGATGGCTCCAAGCATATCTTCACTCCTGAAAATGTGATGGACACTGAACGCGTGATTGGTGCCGACATCATGATGGCGCTCGATGAGTGTCCTCCTGGAAAGAGCGACTATGAATACGCCAAGAAAAGCCTCGGCCTTACCCACAGATGGCTGGACCGCTGTATCAAACGCTTCGAGGAAACCGAGCCCCTGTATGGCTACAAGCAGAGCCTGTTCCCCATTGTTCAGGGATGTACCTACAAGGACCTGCGTCGTGAAGCTGCCAAGTTTGTGGCTGACAAAGGTGCCGACGGCAATGCCATCGGCGGTCTGGCAGTAGGAGAGCCCAAGGAGGTAATGTATGAGATGATAGAGGTGGTCAATGACATTCTGCCCAAGGCCAAGCCCCGATACCTCATGGGTGTGGGTACGCCCGAAAACATACTGGAAGCCATCGCCCGAGGCGTGGATATGTTTGACTGCGTAATGCCTACGCGCAACGGTCGCAATGCCATGCTCTTCACCTACCAGGGTACGATGAACATGCGCAACAAGAAATGGGAAATGGACTTCAGCCCCATTGACCCTGACGGTTGCGAAACCGACCTGGTGTATACCAAGGCCTACCTTCACCATCTGTTTAAGGCTCAGGAGCTGTTGGCTATGCAGATAGCAAGTATCCACAACTTGGCATTCTATCTTCGTCTGGTCACCGATGCCCGCAAGCATATCGAACAAGGTGATTTCATGCAGTGGAAGAACAGCATAGTAGAACTGTTAGGAAGGAGAATCTGATATGGCTAACATTAGAGATTTAAGACGTCACTTTACGCGCTATAAGATAGCCAGATGGATAAGCACCCATCCAGTGTGGATGCATAGACTTATCAAATGGCTATACGACCACACCGCTGGCGTGCGCAATGTGCTGCATAAAGTGTACAGGCAATTGAAGTGGCTGCGTTTTCTCAGTCCATCCAATTATCTGAAGCGACTCGACTGGTATATTGTCCGTAAGTTTATTGGTACTTATGTATTTGCCATCGCGCTGATAATCTCGTTGGCAATCGTCTTTGACGTCAACGAGAACCTGGAGAAATTCAGCCGTTTCCATGCTCCGCTCGAAGCCATTGTCTTTGACTATTATGTCAACTTCGTTCCTTATTTCTCTAATCTGTTCAGCCCGTTGTTTGTCTTCATCGCCGTAATATTCTTTACATCTAAACTGACAAGCAATTCGGAGATTGTAGCGATGTTGGCGGCTGGTGTATCCTTCAAGCGTCTGCTGCGTCCCTATATGTTCTCCTGTGTGCTTATTGCCATGCTGTCTTATTATCTCAGTGCCTATGTCATCCCCCATGGTACGGTAATCAGACAGAACTTTGAGGCAAAATACAAAAACCGCACCAAGAACACCTCGGCCGAGAACGTGCAGCTGCAGGTGGGTAAGGGCATTATCGCCTACATACAGCACTATGACAACAACCAGAAGAAAGGTTACGGTTTCTCTTTGGACAAGTTCGAAAACAAGAAGCTGGTAAGTCACCTGACAGCTATGGAGATACAATATGACACCATCTCTGATTCAAAGTTCCACTGGACAGCCAGCAACTGGAAAATAAGACAGCTCAAAGGCCTCAAAGAGCGTATTACGAGTGGCACTAAACTTGATACGCTGATACAGATGGAGCCTACCGACCTGGTCTACTCAAAGGGCCAGCAGGAGACGTTTACCAGTCCTGAGCTGAAAGACTACATTTCCAAGCAGATAGACCGTGGTAGTGGCAATGTGGTGCAATACCAGGTGGAATATCATAAACGAATAGCGTCGTCGTTTGCGTCATTTATCCTGACAATCATTGGATTCTCATTGTCATCACGCAAGCGAAAGGGCGGTATGGGCTTGTATTTGGGTATAGGTCTGGCTCTGAGTTTCACCTACATTATGCTGCAGACCGTATCTTCAACATTTGCAATCAACGCTGGATTCCCACCGTTCCTGGCGGCATGGATTCCTAATGTTATATTTGCCTGTGTAGCTTATTATTGCTATCGACAGGCTCCCAATTAGTATTACATTGGCTGTAAGCCATTAAGTTAGTAGAATATGTATTTTGACGAATTAGATTTAAATGACAACGTATTGGATGCACTCTATGATATGCATTTCGAAGAGTGTACTCCTGTTCAGGAAAACTGTATTCCTGAAATACTCAAAGGCCGTGATGTGCTGGGAGTAGCACAGACTGGAACCGGAAAGACGGCAGCCTATCTGCTGCCCATACTCTCCAAGTTGGATAGCGGAGGCTATCCCAAGGACTCCATCAATTGTGTCATCATGTCGCCGACCCGCGAGCTGGCGCAACAGATAGACCAAGCGTTCCAAGGTTTCGGCTACTATCTCAACGGAGTAAGTAGCGTGCCTGTATATGGTGGCAACGATGGTAACCGTTTTGACCAGGAAACCAAGGGTATGCGTATGGGCGCTGACGTCGTAATCGCAACTCCCGGACGATTTATCAGCCATATTAATATAGGTAATGTAGATTTGAGCAAGACGTCATTCTTCATCCTTGATGAAGCCGACAGAATGTTGGATATGGGCTTTTCGGAAGATATTCTGACCATAGCCAAGCTGTTGCCAAAGGACTGCCAGGTAATTATGTTCTCGGCCACCATGCCGAAGAAGATAGAGGACCTGGCAAAGACTCTACTGAAAGACCCTGTGGTCATCAAACTCGCCGTAAGCAAACCGGCTGAGAAAATCAAGCAGAGCGCTTACCTGTGTTACGAGCCCCAGAAGATATCGATTATCAAATGGCTGTTCAAGCAGGATGAACTGAAGCGCGTGATAATCTTCTGCGGAAAGAAGACCAAGGTAAAGGAGGTAAGTCGCGCACTGACCAAGGCCAAGATTTCTGTGGGAGAGATGCACTCAGACCTTTCGCAGGCTGAGCGTGACGATATCATGTTCAAATTTAAGAGCGGACAGATAGATGTGCTCGTAGCTACCGATATTGTGGCACGCGGAATAGATATCGACGACATCGCTATGGTCATCAATTATGATGTGCCACACGATGCAGAAGACTATGTACACCGTATTGGTCGTACCGCGCGTGCAGACCGTGATGGTGCCGCCATCACTTTTGTCAGCGATCTGGATATCGCTGCCTTCAAAGACATAGAGAAGTTCCTCGAAAAAGAAGTTGAGAAAAATCCTCTTCCTGAAGGTATGGAAGGTCCAGAATACAAGGTGGTCAAGGCTAAGGCCAAATCAATTCGCCGCAAGAGCAGAGACCAGAATGCCCATAAGCACAAGCCTCGCAAGGACTCTGAAAGTGGCAAGGAGCAGAACAGACAGTCTAACGAAGTCAAGGAAAAGCAGAAGTCTGCCGACAAGGGAGATAATGGCAAAAACAGAAGAAGACGCAACCCTGACAACAAGCCCAGCCAGCCAGCTATGGACAAGCCCGTCAACCAGCAGGATAAAGGCGACAAGGCAAAGGTCAAGGGTGACAAGGCAAGAGACAAGAGCGACAAACCCAAGGATAAAAAGTATAACAAGCCAAAGCATCGTCGTCCAAACTCTGTGAAGAAAGACGGAACTGTGAATGCAAAACCGCAGATGACAACTCCAGCTCGCCAGGAGCGTGCAAAAACTGAGAAGAAAGATGCTTCGGGTATTTCCGGCTTGCTCAAAAAGCCTATGAAGTGGCTGAAGTCGCTGACCAAGAAATAGGCAAGAACGAGAAATCAAAGGATAGGACCCTTATAGATTTCTATAAACTTGACAAATGATAAAAGTCGCTTATCTACAAGCAAGATAAGCGACTTTTCCATTTAATATACACCTTGCAGATTACTCTGCAGAATGCTTGCGACTGTAAATGGCCATATTGTCAGAAGCCTTAAAGGCAATTTTATCATGGGCTTCGATTTCAATACGCTCTTTGGTGTTGGGATTGAAACCTGTACGTGCCTGGCAGCTCTTGATATAGAAACGGCCGAAATCGGGAATGGCCACCTCGCCGTCTCCCTCGCAGATGTTGTCGGCTATACAGCCTAATACTGTGTTCAGAAGTTTGCCGGCCTGGGCTTTGGATACTCCAGCCTTTTCGGCAATCTGTGCTGTAAGTTGAGCTCTATTCATAACTTATTACTTTTTCTTTTTCAACAAAAATATCTCGCTATTGGCATTATCTGTCAGCACCAACTCTCCATCGTTGTTGACGTCAAATCGCTTCACCTTGTCCAGAGCCTTCAATACCTTCTGCTCATTGGTCATATCGGCGCACATCATGAGCGTGCATCCCATACCACTGAGGTCTATTTTGTTGTTCTTTGTTTTGAGCAGACCTGTAAGGCTGTTGCACCCCGTGTTACCATAAACTCGCTTGTCCTTGGTGTTAAACCCTAAGAAGGGTATCTCATCTCCGGCTTTTTTGTCTATTGCACTACCGTTGATACGTTCTATCGTCCATTCGCCAGACAAATCAGCCACTGACGCCATCTTCTGGGTGGAACTACAGCTTGTCATCAAGGCAATTGCTGCCATGGAAATAAATAAGTTCTTATTCATTCTTATGATTGTTATTATTATGATACATGCAAAGGTAGTCAAAAATTGAGGCATGGAGAAATAATGCCATGTTTTTTTGTTCGTTCTCCACGTTTTCCGTCCATCTCAGCATGGTGTTCTGGTAAGCAATGATACATACATCTATGAAAAAACCTCAGGACAACAGGTGTCCTGAGGCTGTAAGTCTTAATCTATGATTAATGAGTCAAGCCATATTCATGATGGCATGGTGATTACTTTTCACACTTCTGCTCTTCCTTCTTGTGGTGGTCGCAGCTTTTGCAGTTTTCCTTCAGTTTGGCAATCTGCTCAGCATTCAGGATGGTCTGAAGTTCCTTCATATATTCTTCGTGCAGCTGCTTCATCTTCTTGGGACACATCTTCTTGTGATGATGCTGGCCCTGCTGCTTCTTGCAGTGGCCTTCGCCGGCGGCATGATTTTCCTTGGAGCACTTCTTCTCGGTCTCTACCTTCTTATCGCAGCAACCGTCTTTCTTCTGTTCGTCTTTCTTGTCGCAGCAGCCATCTTGCTTCTTCTCATCTTTCTTGCAAGTGCCTTCATTCTTATGCTCACCCTTGCCGCAGCAATCTTTCTTCTCAGCGTGCTTGCCTTCGCAGACTGCAGACTGCAGCTTCAATTCAAAATTCTTGTTGAGTTCCAGAACCTTGGCTTTCTGA
This sequence comes from Prevotella sp. P4-67, assembly GCF_002251325.1. Classification (NCBI taxonomy): domain Bacteria; kingdom Pseudomonadati; phylum Bacteroidota; class Bacteroidia; order Bacteroidales; family Prevotellaceae; genus Prevotella; species Prevotella sp. P4-67. Next base: position 41,456 of record NZ_NPJL01000033.1, on the reverse strand, counting down.
GCCTCATCCAAACCGAGCTTCTGGGCCATCATCTCAGTCTTGTGCTGAGCCTTATCCTGCTTCTTGCAAGAGCCACACTTCGCTTCCTGAGCGTTAACACTTGTTCCTATCAGCACTGAGGCTAATAATGTCAATACGAACTTTTTCATAATTTTCTTTTTAATTGTTTATTTGTTAATGTACTCTATTAATTAAGACGTAGAATGTCGTCGTGAGTTTAATGAATATGCAATCAAATGTGATATTTATATTTCTTTTTGGCTCGTTGTGGCTCAAGATTGTCGTAACTACCCTGGAAAGAACACGAAGAGGCAGAGCCACGATATTGGCCATATCTTGCATGAATCCGTTCGACATAATCTACGGTTTCGTGACCACGCATATACCCATATTTAACAATCGGGTCGTTATAGAAACGAGATTCGCGCAGCCCCAATACAAAGCCAGCTACATCTCTCCAGTGGTGTGGCGCCTTGCCATGCTTCTTGGCCAAAGCCATCGCATCGCGAATATGATGATAGCCGCCATTGTAACTGGCCAAGACGAAATTGTTTCTTTCCGCTTTGTCGGGAACATCTCTGAATTTTTCATTGAGCTGTGCGATGTATTTTACCGCAGCGGCAATATTAGCTTCGGGTTCATACAACAGATGTCTTGGCAAGCCTATGTGGTCAGCTGTTTCGGGCATAATCTGCATGAGACCACATGCACCAGCCCAACTGCGCGCCTTGGGGTCAAATGTAGATTCCTGATAACATTGGGCAGCAAGCAATCTCCAGTCTATGCGCGCCACGGGGGCATACTTCTGGAATAGATGGTCGTATTTGGAAATGATACCAGCGCCCTTGTCGAGCATGGGGGAATAGACATGACGCTTGATACTATGGGTGGAGAGGGCAAACTCTTGTTCCTTGATTATCTGGGTAATCATTACCGGTTTGAACCAGCGGTTAAGGGTATCGGCAAGAGCCGTATTAGCATCGCCTACTGCCCAACTGGTTTTGTCCTTGGGGTAAGAAACACCACAAAACTTTATGCCATGGATGGAATGGGGGAGTGGGATGGCGGCAATGTCGCCCTCGCCTTGCTTCAACCGATGGACAAGTTCTGCCGTATCTTTACATACTTCAACGCGGAGCGATACTCCAAGTGTCTGTGCAAACTTTTCGCAAAGCAGATACTGAGTTCCCATACCTCTGCCATGATATTCGTAATAGGTCTGAGGGCCGGAAAGGGTGAGCATAATAATCTCGCCATTGTTGAGGATATCGTTAAAAGTATAGTCGGTGGATATAGAGTCTGTATTGGTCTCAAGACTCGTGCCCCAGGGCGTTTGCTCAACCTTCTTGTCATGCTGACAAGCCATGAACAAAAGCGCAAAAATTATGAATAAATATTTGTCTAATCGCATAATTAGTACAAAGTTACTACATTATTTGGATTAATGAAACATTTTATCTACTTTTGCATTACAATTTTCATGATAATCAACACTAATTATTATAGTATGTTATGTTAAGGATAGCAGTACAATCCAAAGGCCGCTTGTATGAAGACACAATGTCACTGCTTGCAGAGGCAGATATAAAAATAAGCGCATCCAAACGTACATTATTGGTACAGTCAACCAATTTCCCTGTCGAAGTGTTATATTTGCGTGATGACGACATTCCCCAAAGCGTAGCTACGGGGGTTGCCGACCTTGGAGTAGTAGGAGAGAATGAATATATAGAAAGAGGTGGCGGTTCGGATATCGTGTCGCGTCTGGGCTTTAGCAAATGCCGGCTGTCGCTCGCTATTCCCAAAGATATCGACTATCAAGGGCTGAAATGGTTTAACAACAAGAAAATCGCTACTTCTTATCCTGTCATTCTGAAAGATTTCCTGAATAAGAACAACATCAATGCGGAGATTCATGTAATTACTGGAAGTGTGGAAATATCACCTGGAATAGGACTGGCAGATGCCATCTTCGATATCGTCAGCAGCGGTTCGACACTTGTGAGCAACAACTTGCGTGAGGTGGAAGTAGTCATGGAGAGCGAGGCCCTTCTTATCGGCAACAAGTCGATGGACGAACACAAGAAGAGCGTCCTGAAAGAAATGCTGTTCCGTTTCTCGGCAGTAAAGAATGCAGAAGACAAGAAGTATGTCAGAATGAATGTTCCCAAAAATCGGCTGGAAGAAATCATCAATGTTCTTCCCGGCTTGAAAAGCCCTACCATAATTCCTCTGGCAGACGATGCGTGGTGCTCGGTTCATACTGTGTTAAGCCAAAAGCGATTCTGGGAAATCATAGGTAAACTCAAAGAACTTGGGGCACAAGGAATCTTGGTTACCCCGATAGAGAAAATGATTTTATAGAACATCTAAACGAAAGAACGGATGAATAGAGAGAAAACCATCTATGGCGAGTATTTTCACTATCCTGCCGCAACGGACTGGGAAAAGATATCGGCCCGACCTCATCTGGATACCCAACAACTTGCGGAGGTGGTAAAAGATGTGTTGGCAGATATCAACGCTAATGGCGATGAAGCAGTAAGAAAATACGAGTCCAAGTTTGACCATGTCGAATTGGATAGCCTGAAAGTGAGCGCAGACGAAATCAATGAAGCTGAAGGCTTGATAGATGACGAGCTGAAGAATGCACTCTTGACAGCCTATCATAACATCTATTCCTTTCATGAATGCCAACGCTTTCAGAGCCATCACGTTGAGACATGTCCCGGAGTCGACTGCTGGCAGAAAAGTATGCCTATCGATAAGGTAGGACTTTATATCCCAGGTGGCACTGCTCCCTTGTTCTCTACGGTTCTAATGTTGGCAACTCCTGCCAAAATTGCTGGTTGCAAGGATATTGTCATCTGTACCCCGCCAAACAAAGAAGGAAAAGTAAATCCCGCCATCCTTATGGCGGCCAAGATAGCTGGCGTGACAGAAATATTCAAGATAGGCGGAGTACAGGCAATCGGAGCCATGGCTTATGGTACAGAAACGGTGCCAAAGGTATATAAGATATTTGGTCCCGGCAACCAATATGTTATGGCTGCCAAGCAACATGTGTCACTTACCGATGTCGCCATTGATATGCCTGCAGGTCCATCGGAGGTTTGCGTCATCGCAGACGACACAAGCAATCCTATATTTGTAGCTGCAGATTTATTATCACAGGCAGAACATGGCATTGACTCACAGGTATTGCTCATCACAACATCGGAAATGATGTTGGATGAAATCATTGCCGAGATTAAATCTCAACTTGAAGTTCTTCCACGCAAACAGATTGCTGTCAAAGCATTGGAGAATAGCAAATTTGTTTTGGTGCATGACACGGCAGAAGCCATGGCAATAAGTAACGCCTATGCTCCAGAACATCTGATTATAGCTACGGCAGACTACAAGGAACTGTCTGAAAAGGTTGTCAACGCAGGCAGTGTGTTCCTTGGACAATATGCCTGCGAGAGTGCTGGTGATTATGCCAGTGGCACTAATCATACTCTGCCCACTCATGGCTATGCCAAGGCATACAATGGAGTCAATCTTGACAGCTACTGTCGCAAGATAACTTTCCAACATCTGTCACGTCAGGGCGTAGATTCTATCGGTCAAGCCGTAGTCACTATGGCAGAGAATGAGCAACTTGAAGCACATGCCAATGCCATGCGTGTGCGTTTAACCAATCTGTAAAAATGAAGAGTTTAAATAGTTTAGTACGCAAAAACATACAGAGTCTGGCGCCCTATACCTGTGCGCGCAATGAATATAATGGACACGAGGCCAAAGTTTTTCTCGATGCCAACGAGAACCCGTTCAACAATCCTCTGAACCGTTATCCGGACCCGTTGCAGCTCGAACTTAAAGCAAAGATTGCCAAAGTCAAACATGTCAGTCCTGAATGTATATTTTTGGGTAATGGTTCCGACGAAGCAATAGACCTTTGCTATCGTGTATTCTGCGAACCAAGAATTGACAACGTGGTTGCCATCGAGCCAACTTATGGTATGTATCGCGTATGTGCCGACATCAATGATGTGGAATATCGTGCCGTTGATTTGGAAGGCAATTTCCAGATAAAGGCAGACAAGTTGCTGAACACCTGTGATAACCATACTAAGTTAATCTGGATATGTAGCCCTAACAATCCTACTGGAAACAATCTCGACAGGGATGAAATCGAGAAGGTCATCAATGGTTTTGACGGCATGGTTGTGGTTGATGAAGCATACAGTGATTTCTCCAAAGTCAAACCATTCAGGGCAGAACTGGAACGATACCCTAATCTGATTGTACTCAATACTATGAGTAAGGCATGGGGCTGTGCAGCCATCCGACTCGGTATGGCTTTTGCCGGAAAGGAAGTGATGGACATATTTAATAAGGTGAAATATCCCTACAATGTCAACTATCTCACCCAGCTTAAGGCGATGGAAATGCTCTCTGATCCATTTGAGGTAGAACAATGGATAGACGTATTACTGACAGAGCGCACTCGTACGATGAAGGCATTTGTCGAATTGTCTTGTTGTCATGGTGTTTATCCAACTGATGCCAATTTCTTTCTCGCTAAAATGACCAATGCACAGAAAATCTATGATTATCTTGTGGAGAAGGGTATCATCGTGCGTAATCGCACGCGTGTAAAATTGTGTAACGATTGCCTGCGTATTACTGTTGGTACCAAGAGTGAGAATACGGCTTTAATTGCTGCCTTGCGACAATATACTGGAGATTAGTACATTCGGTCTCAATCCATGCTAAAATGCTAAAGTATAATGGCTCTACAAATAGGAAACCATTATACTTTAGCATTTTTATGTAATATGCACCTTCCGTCTAATGACGTTCAACTTACTTCTGCTCAATTGTTCGAGGCTTGAGCATGGAGAAGGCTATGCTGCCTACAAGCACCACAAGGATAAAGCCAAGAGACCAGAGATTGTCGATGTGTACAAAATCGCTAATGATGAGGTTTATACCGATGAAAAGCAAGAGAATGCAAACACCAGTCTTGAGATAAATAAACTTGTCGGCTATGGCGGAGAGAAGGAAGAACATAGCTCTCAGTCCCAATATGGCAAATATATTGGAGAAGAAGACCACGTAGGGGTCAAGCGATACAGAGAAGACGGCAGGAATGCTGTCGAAAGCGAATATCAAGTCGCTTAATTCGATTACGAATACAGTGACAAGCAGAGGCGTAATATGCCATTTTCCGCCCTGTTGCTTAGCCGCCATGACATACTCTTTGCCAACTTTCTTGGCTCTCACCAAGAAATGGTCGCCTGCGAACTGCGGGTAGACTCTGAAATGCTTGGAAAGGAACCTAACCAATCCTTGTTTGGAGGCATCGGCATCGTCTTTCTTGTTACGGTCACGGTACATCTTGTATGCACTATAAACAAGGAAGAAACCGAAAATCATAAGTATCCACTCAAAGCGTGTGAGGATGGCTGCGCCAGCAAATATGAATATGAAGCGCATGATGATGGCTCCAAAGATACCCCAATTCAGGACATGTTGAAACTCGGTGTTCTGAACCTTGAACGAGGTGAATATCATCATCATAACGAAGAGGTTGTCTACAGAGAGCATCTTTTCGATAAGATAACCCGTTATGTACGACATAGCCATATTGTGGCGGTACAGGACAATGCCATCTTCCAGACTAACTCCGTCCAGATTTAGGTGGGTGGCGTACCTACGCGACACTTCCTGCAGGTCATCCATCGTGTGTATGCCATGAATCATGTCACCATGAAACCAGAGGAATACACCGAAAAGCAGTGCCAACACAATCCACACCGTGGTCCATATACCCGCCTCGCGGATAGAAACAACGTGTGCCTTACGGTCGATGGCGAACATATCTACGAGAAGTATGGCTACTATGAATATTACGAAGCCTGCAAAGAATAATAATTCTGAATAATGCATTGTCTATAATCAATTTTGTTGCAAAGTTACTGCTTTTTTATGACAACGGTCGTAAGCCGCTGTTAAAAAGTTGTTACAGATTCCTTGCAGTTGCATATATCCAGCTCATTTCTGGCTCCGACGAGTGTAGGGGCCATTGCGATAACCACATAATCACCATTATTATTTATATTTCATCCAGTTTCTTTTGCCACTTTGAAAAAATAGTAGTATTTTTGCAAAAAGTTTATAAATACTCGATACCGATATGAAATGTAAAACGATTTCGTTTGTCTTGCTGATGGCATTGCTGGTCTTGGCAGGCTGTAGCAGTAGTAAAAAGGTGGCATATTTCCAGAATATCCAGTCAGTGGATTTCGACAAGTCGAAGGGTTTATATGATGCCAAGATTCTGCCTAAAGATATGTTGACAATCACGGTGAACACACAGACACCTGAAGCGGCTTTGCCATTCAATCTTGCAGTAAGCAATGTTATCAACCCAACTGGACAGTTGTCTTCTGGAGCCGGCTCGTTGCAAGGTTATCTTGTTGACAACGATGGTAACATCAATTTCCCAATTGTAGGCAAGATACATGTGCAAGGTCTTACCAAGACACAATGCCAGGACCTTATTGTCAAGAAAATTTCTCCATATCTCTCTAAGACCGAGACTCCTGTTGTGACCGTGAGGATGTCAAGTTATCACGTTACAGTGTTGGGCGAAGTAAACAAGCCAGGAGTGGTGGCCGTCACTACCGAGAAGATGAGCATTATGGAAGCGTTGGCTGAGTCGGGCGACCTGACTATTTATGGCAAACGTGACAATGTGATACTTATCCGTGAGTCAGAGACTGGGCAGAAGGAGTATCATATCATTAATCTCAACGATGCGAATGTATTCAATTCACCTTATTATTATTTACAGCAGAACGATATCGTCTATGTCGAACCCAATGGCGTCAAAGCCAAGAACTCAGGGATCGGCAGTTCGACCACATTATGGTTCTCGTTTGTTGGTATCGTTACCTCGGTGGCATCGTTGATTGTAAATATTGTAAGAAATTAAAAGACTAAAAAAATGAAGAGTGTGAAAGTAATAATAACATTCTTCATTTTTTTGAATATATAAGGGATAACACATGGAAACATTGAAACACGAGTGTGGCGTAGCTATGGTGAGACTACTGAAGCCGTTGTCATATTATCAGCACAAGTATGGCACTTGGATGTACGGTCTCAATAAGCTATACCTCATGATGGAGAAGCAGCACAATCGCGGACAGGAAGGCGCAGGACTGGCATGCGTGAAGTTTGATACTCAACCTGGCCATGAATATATGTTCCGTGAACGTGCCGAGGGTAAAGACGCCATTCGCAAAATATTTGCTACCGTTCATGAGAACTTCAAGGATGTTACTCCAGAACAGATGGCCGATTCTGACTATATAGAGCAGCGTCTTCCCTTTGCGGGCCAGCTTTATATGGGACATCTGAGGTATTCGACCACGGGAAAACGAGGACTGCAATATGTGCATCCATTCCTACGACGCAATAACTGGAAAGCCAAGAATCTCTGTTTGTGTGGCAACTTCAATATGACCAACATAGAAGAGATTTTCGAACGACTTACAAGTCAGGGACAAAGTCCGCGAATATACAGCGACAGCTATATCATGCTTGAGCTGATGGGTCACAGATTGGACCGTGAAGTGGAGCGCAACTTTGTCAATGCCCAACACGAAGGACTTCAAGGCAAGGACATTACTCGTTATATCGATGACCATGTGGAGATGGCTAACGTTCTCAAGACTTCGATGGCCGACTTTGATGGAGGCTATGTAGTCTGCGGTATTACCGGTTCGGGAGAGATGTTCTCAATGCGAGACCCTTGGGGGATACGTCCAGCCTATTATTATAAAGATGATGAGATTGTGGCGTTGGCTTCTGAGCGTCCCGTGCTTCAGACGACATTCGATTTGTCCTGCGAGCAGGTTAAGGAACTTGAACCTGGAATGGCTCTGCTGGTCAAGCGCAACGGACAATGCCGCATAGAGCGCATCAGAGAGCAAGCCGGAGATTCTGCCTGCTCTTTTGAGCGCATATATTTCTCGCGCGGGTCTGACCGGGACATCTATCAGGAGCGCAAGAGATTAGGTGAACTTCTCACCGAGCCTGTACTCGAAGCCGTAGGGGGAGATACGGAGCATACTGTCTTTTCGTTCATCCCCAATACTGCCGAGGTGGCATTCTACGGACTCGTACAGGGGGTCAAAAAACATGTGCATGAAAAAAAAATTGCTGCCATCCAATCCTTGGGAAGGATTCCCACCCACGAAGAGCTCGACAGGATACTCTCCGAGTCTGTAAGGATGGAGAAGGTGGCATGGAAGGATATCAAGCTGCGCACGTTTATCACAGAGGGCAATTCGCGCAACGACCTGGCATCACATGTCTACGACATTACCTATGGTAGCGTAGATGAGGGCAGGGACAACCTCGTGGTAATAGACGACAGTATCGTAAGAGGAACCACGCTCAAGGAGAGTATCATACGCATTCTTGACCGCTTGCATCCCAAGAAGATGGTGCTGGTAAGCAGTGCGCCCCAGATAAGATATCCTGATTATTACGGCATAGACATGGCGCGCTTGGAAGAGTTCTGCGTTTTCCGTGCGACAATGGAACTGATAAGAGAACGTGGCATGCAGCAGCTCATCCTCGACACCTACAACAACTGCAAGTCAGAGATGAACAAGCCCAAAGCCCAGATGCGCAACTGTGTGAGAGATTTGTACAAGCCGTTTACTGTTGCAGAAATCAACAGCAAGATAGTGGAAATGCTCCGGCCTGAGGGAGTTACAACACCCATTGAGATTGTGTTCCAGTCTATCGACGGATTGAGGCAAGCCATTCCACATCATAAAGGCGACTGGTATTTCACGGGCAATTATCCTACCCCTGGAGGAACGCGTCTTTGCAACCAGGCATTCATAAACTATATAGACACCATATACAAACAAGAATAACAAACTGATAGATAATGAGAAATGTAACTTTAGTATTGTCTGACGGCACCAAGTTTCATGGCGAATCATTCGGCTATGAGAAACCAGTAGCCGGAGAAGTGGTTTTCAATACTGCGATGATGGGCTACCCCGAGAGTCTTACCGACCCATCCTACGCAGGCCAGTTGATGGTGCTTACGTTCCCCTTAGTAGGCAACTATGGCGTACCCCCATTCAGTTTTGAACCCAATGGTCTGCCCACATTCATGGAGAGTGACAGAATCTATGCTTCGGCCATCATTGTTGCCGACTATAGCGAGCAGTACTCTCACTGGAATGCTAAAGAGAGCTTGGCCGAGTGGCTGAAGCGTGAACATGTGCCAGGCATCACAGGCATCGACACTCGCGAACTGACCAAAGTGTTGCGCGAAGCCGGTGTGATGATGGGTAAAATCCTCTTTGACGACGAGCCAGATAATATCCCCGAGGCCAACTATGAGGGCGTTAATTTTGTTGACCTTGTAAGTTGCAAGGATATTATCAAGTATAACGAGGGTGCTGGCAAGCGGGTTGTGCTTGTTGATTGTGGTGTGAAAGCCAATATCATCCGTTGCCTCATCAACCGTGGCGTTGAGGTCGTACGTGTACCATGGAACTATGATTATACCGACATGGACTTCGACGGACTCTTCCTTGCCAATGGCCCTGGCGACCCAGACACTTGCGAAGATGCAGTCAGGATTATCAAGAAGCAGATGAATATGTCGCGCAAGCCCATCTGTGGTATCTGCATGGGCAACCAGTTGCTCGCAAAGGCAGCCGGAGCCAATATATACAAGCTCAAGTACGGCCACAGGTCACACAACCAGCCGGTATGTATGGTTGGCACAACACATTGTTATATCACCAGCCAGAACCACGGCTACGCAGTCAACGCCAAGACCCTCGGTGCCGATTGGGAGGAACTCTTTGTCAATATGAATGACGGTTCCAACGAGGGTATTCGCCATAAGACCAATCCCTGGTTTAGCAGCCAGTTCCATCCAGAGGCTTGTTCTGGTCCGGTAGATACAGAGTTCATGTTTGATAAATTTGTTGAAACATTAAATAAGTAAGATATACATCATGAAAGATGAAAGTATAAAGAAAGTATTGCTGCTGGGTTCAGGCGCATTGAAAATCGGCGAAGCGGGAGAGTTTGACTATTCTGGTTCTCAGGCCCTCAAGGCTTTGCGCGAGGAGGGTGTAAAGACCGTGCTTATCAACCCCAACATTGCCACCGTACAGACTTCCGAAGGAGTGGCCGACCAGATTTACTTCCTTCCCGTCCAGCCTTATTTCGTTGAGCGTGTCATTGAGAAGGAGCGTCCTGATGGTATCTTGCTCAGCTTCGGAGGACAGACCGCGCTCAACTGTGGCGTGGAGCTTTATCAGAGCGGAGTGCTTGAGAAGTACAATGTCCGTGTGCTCGGAACCCCAGTCCAGGCCATTATGGATACCGAGGACCGCGAGCTTTTCGTAGAGAAACTCAATGAGATTAATGTCAAGACCATCAGCAGCGAAGCCTGCGAGAATATCGAGCAGGTGCGCAAAGCCGCTGCCACACTGGGTTACCCTGTGATTATACGTGCAGCCTATGCGTTGGGCGGACTCGGCAGTGGATTTGCCAACAACGAGGACGAGTTGAACAAGCTCTCCGAGAAAGCCTTCTCTTTTTCTCCCCAGGTGCTCGTCGAGAAGAGTCTGAAGGGATGGAAGGAGATAGAATATGAGGTGGTGCGCGACCGCTATGACAACTGTATCACCGTATGTAATATGGAGAACTTTGACCCGCTGGGCATCCACACTGGCGAGTCTATCGTTATAGCTCCTTCGCAGACGCTTACCAACAGCGAGTATCACAAACTGCGTGCGCTCTCTATCAAGATAATCCGTCACATCGGCATCGTGGGCGAATGTAATGTTCAGTACGCCTTCGACCCAGTGAGCGAGGATTATCGCGTGATTGAAGTCAATGCGCGTCTGAGCCGTTCTTCTGCATTGGCATCCAAAGCCACCGGCTATCCATTGGCTTTTGTTGCCGCTAAGTTGGGTATGGGCTACGGCCTCTTCGAGCTCAAGAACTCTGTGACCAAGACCACCAGCGCCTTCTTCGAGCCAGCCCTTGACTATGTAGTGTGCAAGATTCCCCGCTGGGACCTCTCCAAGTTCCGCGGAGTGGACAAGGAGCTGGGCTCGAGCATGAAGTCGGTTGGAGAAGTCATGGCTATCGGCCGCAACTTCGAGGAAGCCATCCAGAAGGGTCTACGTATGATAGGGCAGGGTATGCACGGCTTTGTAGAGAACAAGGAACTGGAAATACCTGATATCGATGCCGCCCTGAGAGAGCCCACCGACAAGCGAGTGTTTGTCATCTCCAAGGCCATGCACAAGGGTTATACCGTAGACCAGATACACGAACTTACCAAGATAGACAAGTGGTTCCTCGAGAAACTCAAGCACATCATAGACATCGACGAGCAGCTCAAGACCGTCAACGCCAATACGTTGGACAAGGAGTTGCTGCGCACAGCCAAGGTTTATGGATTTACTGATTTCCAGGTGGCCCGTGCCATCGGTCTGGAAGGCGAGATGGGCAATATGCACAAAGCCACAATGATGGTTCGCCGTCTGCGCAAGAATTATGGCATTCTGCCTGTCGTGAAGCAGATAGATACGCTGGCTGCCGAATATCCCGCCCAGACCAATTACCTGTATGTCACCTATGCCGGTGTGACTTCAGATATACAGTTTACCAACGACAAGCGTTCGGTAATCGTCCTCGGTTCGGGAGCTTACCGCATTGGCAGCTCGGTAGAGTTTGACTGGTGTGGAGTGCAGGCGCTCAACACCATACGCAGAGAGGGCTACCGCTCAATTATGATTAACTACAACCCAGAGACCGTATCTACCGACTATGACATGTGTGACCGTCTCTACTTTGACGAGCTCACCTTCGAGCGTGTGCTTGACATCATCGAGATGGAGAATCCTCATGGCGTGGTGGTGTCTACCGGTGGACAGATTCCTAACAACCTTGCCATGTGGCTCGATGCCGAGAATGTGCCAATCCTGGGTACATCGGCTAAGGATATCGACAATGCCGAAGATCGTGCCAAGTTCTCTGCCATGCTCACTGAGCGTGGTATCAACCAGCCCGAATGGAGCGCACTTACCAGTATGGAGGATATCGGCAAGTTTGTCGACCGTGTAGGTTTCCCCGTACTCGTTCGTCCATCCTATGTACTGTCGGGAGCAGCCATGAATGTATGCTCCAATGAGGACGAGCTGAAGAAGTTCCTGCAGTTGGCGGCCAATGTGAGCGTTGACCATCCCGTGGTGGTGAGCAAGTTTATCGAGCATGCTAAGGAGATAGAGATGGACGCTGTCGCCAAGAACGGAGAGATACTGGCCTATGCCATCAGCGAGCATATCGAGTTTGCCGGTGTTCACTCTGGCGACGCCACCATCCAGTTCCCGCCCCAGAAGTTGTATGTTGAGACCGTGCGCCGTATCAAACGCGTAAGCAAGGAGATAGCTGCGGCCCTCCATATCAACGGCCCGTTCAATATTCAGTTTATGGCGCGCGACAACGATATCCTCGTCATCGAGTGCAACCTGCGTGCTTCGCGTTCGTTCCCCTTCGTGAGCAAGGTGCTTAAGCTCAACCTTATCGAGCTTGCCACCAAGGTGATGCTGGGTCTGAACGTAGAGAAACCCAATAAGAATCTCTTCGACCTTGACTATGTCGGCATCAAGGCGAGCCAGTTCTCGTTCAACCGCTTGCAAAAGGCAGACCCTGTTTTGGGTGTCGATATGAGTTCTACCGGCGAGGTGGGCTGTCTGGGTGATGATACCAATCAGGCTCTGCTCAATGCCATGTTGAGCGTAGGCCACCGCATACCCAAGCACACTGTGCTGCTGTCTACCGGTGGTGCCAAGCAGAAGGCCGAGCTTCTCGATACGGCGCGCACGCTTATCAAGCATGGCTACGAGCTCTATGCCACGGGTGGTACGTCTCGCTATCTCGCCGAAAACGGCGTTGCCAACACTATGGTCTATTGGCCCTCTGACGAGGGCAAGCAGCCTCAGGCTCTCACGCTTATGCATGAGCGCAAGATAGACATGGTGGTCAACATCCCCAAGGACCTCACCCAGCACGAGCTTACCAACGGTTACAAGATTCGTCGCACTGCGATAGACCTCAATATCCCGCTGATTACCAACAGCCGTCTGGCAAGTGCCTTCATTCATGCTTTCTGCACTCTTAACCTCGATGATCTTGAAATCAAATCGTGGAGCGAGTATTGATAAGTAGGAAATAACTAAAAAAAAGTCTGAAACACATAATTCGTGTTTCAGACTTTTTTATTTTGCATCCTCCGTATTTTATTGACGGGCCATCAGGGTTTGCAGGATTCTCTCAGCACTTCTTCCGTCCCATCGCTCGGGTATGGAGTGCTGCTTCCATTTGCTGGCAGTCATGTCGGCAGTGTATTGTGCCAACAATTCGGCGTCTTCTCCCACCAGCACATTGGTACCGGTCTTCACGGTCTCTATATGTTCGGTATAGCTGTTGAGGGTGATACAGGGCACCATGTTGAATGTTGCTTCTTCAGCCACATTGCCACTGTCGGTAATGATACCCTTGGCATGGCTGGCCAGATAGCTGAAGTCGAGATAACCCATGGGGGCAGTTATCAGGAAGCGGGTGGAATCCTTGGGCAACAACTGCATCACGGTGTCGGCAGCCTTGGTGTGCAGGGGGGCAATTATAGGTGTGTTGCCAGCCGCAGTGATGATGGCTTCGAGCATACGTTGCAGATTTTCGCGTGCGGCCATCAGGGCTTTGCGGTTGAGGGTGAACACAATGTACTCTCCATCCATAATGCCTTGCTCTGCAAGTATCTGCGGACGGGTAAAACGTGCGTGGTTGTTGCGGATATTGTCTATCAGTATGTTGCCTACCATATACACTTTGGACAACTCTGCGCCCTCGCGGTTGGCCACTGCGTTGTTGCTGATTCCAGCCGTAAACAGGATGTCGGATAGGCCGTCTATGACCAGACGGTTTATCTCTTTGGGCATGGTGATGTCAAAACTTCTCGTGCCCGCTGCCAGGTGGGCCAGTATGAGTCCCTGCTTCTTGGTGACTATGGCTGCTGCCATGGTCGAGGCAAGGTCGTCTACCACGATAACAGCATCGGTCTTGTGATGTTGCAGATAATCTTCAAACTTGGACATCACCTGTCCGGTGATTTCGTTGAGGTTTTCACTTACTACTCCCAGATAGCTGTCGGGAGGGGCAATCTGCAAATCAGTAAAGAGGGTAGGCTCTAGGGTCACGTCGTCTGCACTGCCCGCGTAGACCAACTTGATGTCGATATCGGCTCCGTTTTGGCGGGCATTGCGGCAAGCGTGCAGTATGGGGGCCACCTTGATGAAGTTAGGCCGGGCGCCTGCTACTATGCAAATGTTCATTTTCTAATTATTCTCCTTTAAATAATTCTTTAATTCCTCCTATAGAGCCCATCAGATTAGTGGCTTCATAGGGCAAGAATACGGTCTTGGTTTTGTCGCCCTGAGCCACCTCGTTGAGCATCTGTATGTATTTCTGGGCAAGCAGATAGTTGGCAGGATTGGTACTCTTGCCCACTGCTTCAGTGATTTTTGCTATAGCGATAGCCTCGGCTTCAGCCTTGCGTATGCGTGCGGTAGCTTCACCCTCGGCCCTGAGTATAGCCTGCTGCTTGTCTGCCTCGGCACGATTAATGGTCGCGGCCTTGTCTCCTTCCGACTGCAGAATCTGCGACTGCTTGTCTCCCTCGCTGGTCAGGATGGCTGCTCGCTTGTTGCGCTCGGCCTGCATCTGCTTCTCCATGGCCTGGAGTACGCTCGAGGGAGGCGTGATGTCCTGAAGTTCTACGCGGTTTACCTTGATACCCCACTTGTTGGTGGCATCGTCGAGCACACCTCTCAACTTGGTGTTGATGGTGTCGCGCGAGGTGAGAGTCTGGTCAAGTTCCATCTCTCCGATAATATTACGCAGAGTGGTCTGGGTGAGCTTTTCGATAGCGTTTGGCAGATTGTTTATCTCATACACAGTCTTGAATGGGTCAACAATCTGGAAATAGAGCAGCGCATTGATTTGCATCTGTATATTGTCCTTGGTAATCACGTTCTGCTTGTCGAAATCGTACACCTGTTCACGCAAGTCTATCGCGCTCGAATAGTAATAGTGACCACGTTGCTGGGTTACAACTACCTTGGCGCGGTCGATGAATGGGATGATGATGTTGACACCGGGCTTCAGCGTGGCGTAGTACTTGCCGAGGCGCTCGATGATGCGGGTTTCCGACTGAGGGATGATTACTACAGCCATCTTGACAAATACGATGGCGAGGGCCAGCAGGGCCGCCAGTGTGATGAATGTTATTCCTTCCATAATGTTACGTGGGGTTGGTTGTTGTTGTATGTAGATGTCTGAACTCTCTCAACGCTGATGATGATGCTTTCTCGGCCAATAACCTTTACTGTGGTGCCGACCTCGATAGTGGTGTCGTCTGGGCTTTGCGCTTTCCATTCGTCACCGTCTATCTTCACATAGCCATAGTCACCGGGACAGATGGCTTCTATCACTCTGCCTTCGCGCCCTATAAGCGCGTCGGAGTTGCTCAATCGCTCTTGCCGGTTATGAAGTTTTCGTAGAAGAGATGGTCGTACGAAGATGATACTCAGTACTGAACAGATTGCAAAAACAAGTATCTGCGTCCATAATGGGGCTTCGGTAAATGACACTATCATGGAGCAGAACGCGCCAAGGGCAAAACAGGTAAGGAAAAAGTCTCCTGACCCCAGTTCGATAATCAGGCATATTATGGCAATGGCTGTCCATATAGCCCAAAGATTGGATGCTAAATACGCTGTCATGGTTTATATCTTTATAGTATAGCCCAAAGTTAGTGAATTTTCACACTACAGCCAAGGTTTTACCGATTTTTTTAACAGTAAAAATCTCAAGAACCACACAGACAGTCTCGCTACTATGCGAAAGAAACGCCTCCAATATATAATAAGGTTTGGCGCCCCCAGACGTCAATCACCTAACCCCGTTATCAGTTTCTCTCATTCTATCAATTATGGAAAATGCCGCGACTTTAACGAAAATCGTGATTTTTAGAAAAAAGAGGGCAAAAAACTTTATAATATGCGAAAAAAGCAGTACCTTTGCATCGCTTTACGTATGTCCTGATACGAAAAAGTTGACTTTCAAGTGTTTAGGAAGTTTAATAAGACAAGATGAGACAATTAAAAATTCAAAAAAGTATTACCAATCGTTCGAGCGAAGCCTTAGACAAGTATTTGGTAGAGATCGGTCGTGCCCCATTGATATCCATTGACGAGGAAATCGAGCTTGCCCAAAAGATTAAAAAGGGTGGCCCCGAAGGTGAACGTGCTAAGGACAAATTGGTAACAGCTAATCTGCGATTCGTAGTGTCGGTTGCAAAACAATACCAACACCAAGGCCTTACACTCACCGACTTGATCGATGAGGGTAACATTGGTCTTATTAAGGCAGCCCAGAAGTTTGACGAGACCCGCGGCTTCAAGTTCATATCTTATGCTGTGTGGTGGATTCGCCAAAGCATTCTCCAGGCTATTGCCGAGCAGAGCCGCATTGTGCGCCTTCCCCTCAACCAGGTTGGTTCACTCAATAAAATCAACCATGAAATCAACAAGTTTGAGCAAGAGTTCCAACGTCAGCCTTCGGTAGCCGAGCTTGCTGATGCAACTAATATCGAACCCGAAAAGATTGCTCAAAGCATGATGGCAGATGGTCACCACCTGAGTATCGACGCCCCATTCCAGGACGGCGAGGACAACTGTATGCTTGATGTCATGGCCTCTGGTGATGACAGCCGTACTGACAAGGTTGTAGACCATGAAAGTATGGCTCAGGAGCTGAATCAGGTGCTGAGCAAGGTACTCAAGGAACGCGAAATCAAGATTATCAGATATTGCTTCGGTATCGGATGTCACGAGAAGGGACTCGAGGAAATTGGCGATGAACTCAAGCTCACCCGTGAGCGTGTGCGTCAGATTCGAGAGAAGAGTATTACCAAGCTAAGAGACAGCGGTAATGCCAAAATCTTGATGAAATATCTCGGTTGATACACCTTTATTATATATACATATATATACGACCTCTATCCCCATCTTCCAAAGATGGGGATTTTTTCTGCACGACTGTTAAAGTTTGATACAAGGTGCGTTTTTTTGTTCAGGCATCCCTGTCATTCCAAGTTTTTTGTGTAGATTTGCATTATGATGCAGAGAGCCAGGTGGACAATTACCATGATCTTCGTATTGCTGTCTATGAATACGATTGCACAAGATGAGGGCAGATTTGATGTCAGCCTGCTCAACCGTATATATGACTTTCCTAATAGTGTTGACACGACGGTCTTTCATGGGCTGGATATTTATACTTATCGCAAGCTCAAAATCAATGTGGTGCGCCGCAATCTCATCCTTTTCCCTATTCCCACCATGTATCGCATCGCCCATAGCAAGGCTCGCGACTACATTGAGGAGAACTTTTCTGTGTGTCATCTATACAATACCAAGGACTATACGATAGAAAGGTTGGCGCATACATCGACTATACCGCAACAGAAGGAGACCATGACGCGCCTACAGAAGTTTTTGACTCCCAAGTTCTATGAAGAAACTATCTTTGGCAACAGCATGCTCTCGCCCTTTCACCACAACAACAGGGCTTACTATAGGTTCCAGTTCAAGATACTCCATGATAATCAAGTCGAAATCACGTTCTATCCAAAGGTAAAGAATACTCAACTGGTTACGGGAGGCGTCATTGTCGAATCAAAGACAGGCCGCATCAGATGGGGAAAAATCGCGGGAGAATTTGACATGATTAACTTCACCCTCAATTTCGTCATGTCTGATGACAAACTGTCACCTGTCATTCCGCGAAGCTGTGAGCTCAATGCCAAGTTTAAGTTTATGGGCAATATCGTTAAAGCGCAGAATACTGCAATCTATGGTATGCCTGCCCTCAATAAGGATTCGGTTGGCTCACTTACCATGCGCCAGTTAATGGATAGCATCAGACATGACACGCTTACAACCGAAGAGAATGCCATCTATACAAAGTATTATGCTGCCTTGGCTCAGGACTCTACTGAGGCAAAAAACGTCAAGCGTAGTTGGGCCAAGCGTTTCTTCTGGGATGTACTGGGGGATAATCTCTTGAACAAAATAAGTTCCAACTATGGCAATGGCAACCAGGGACAGGTAAACATCAACCCGCTGTTCAACCCGCTGTACATGGGATATAGTGGCCGCAAGGGTTATTATTATAAATTTGACGTCCGCAACCTATACAATTTCTCCACGAACCACTATCTCTACACCAGACTTAAGGCTGGCTATTCTTTCAAGCAGCGCCAGCTGTATTTTACATTACCTATAGAATACCATTTTGACAAGCGGCATAACGGCTATGTAAAGTTGCAGTTGGGCAATGGCAACTGGATAAGCAACGGCATGCTGAAAGATGAGATGCTGGCTTCATTGCCAAGCAATACACCTTATAATGGTGAGCGTATTGATTACTTTCGAGACTTCCACCTTACCCTAGAGAGCAGCTATGACTGGTCGCGTCACATTACATTGCAGGTGGGAATGGTGGGGCATAAACGTACGGCGGTAGAGCGTCACACCTATCAGCAGGCGCATGTCCCTACGTCTTACACGTCTGTTGCGCCCAAGGCCGAGATTATCTGGAGGCCAACAGGGTGGAGAGGCCCAGCTGTCAATGTGGCATACGAACGCAGCATCCGCGGCTTGATGGACGCAGACCTTGCCTATGAGCGTGTGGAGTTTGACATACAGCAGATAGTGGCCTTCAATAGATTGAAGTACCTGTCTTTCCGCGCAGGTTGTGGTTTCTATACACTCATCGACGGTACCAGGAACTTCTTGGACTACTCCAATTTCAGAGACAACAATATCCCTGACGGATGGTATGATGAGTGGACCGGTGAATTTACGCTCCTTCCCAGTCACTGGTATAACCTTTCGCGCTATTATGTTCGTACCAACGCCACTTACGAGACACCGCTGCTCGCCTTGAGCCACATTCCCTTGATTGGAAGATATATTGAGAAGGAACGCATATATACCAACATGCTCTTTGTGACCCATCTGCATCCTTATACGGAAGTGGGCTACGGATTTACCACCCGTTGGGTATCCACCGGAGTCTTCATGGCTCATCGCAATGGGCGTTTTGATGGTGTTGGCATTAAAATCGGATTAGAATTATTCAGACAATGGTAAACTCAATCAACCCACTTACGGTCTATAAAGCAAGCGCCGGTTCGGGAAAAACATTTACTCTCACCGTAGAATACATAAAGCTACTCATCCAGGATCCATCTTCTTTTCACAATATCCTTGCCGTTACATTTACCAACAAGGCCACCGAAGAGATGAAGATGCGCATTCTTAGCATGCTTTATGGCCTTTCCAGGCAGTTGCCTGAAGCCCAGAGTTATATGGACAACATTGTCCAGTCTACAGGCTTCGCCCCAGTCATGGTGGCTACCCAGGCAGGAGAGGCGCTTAGACTCCTGCTCCATAATTACAACTATTTCAGAGTCGAGACGATAGACAAGTTCTTCCAAAGCGTCTTACGCAATATGGCAAGTGAACTCGACCTCACAGCCAATCTGCACATAGGACTCAATGACGTGCAGGTGGAAGAACAGGCAGTTGACGAACTGATAGACGGGCTTAATGTCCACGACAAGGTCTTTGGCTGGATTATGCAATACGTCAAAGAGAACATATCCGAGGACAAGGGCTGGAATGTCATCAATCTCATCAAACGCTTTGGAAGGAATATTTTCCGCGATATCTATAGAGACAACAGCAAGAAACTCAATGAAGCACTCGCCACGGATAACTTCTTTGATGATTATACGCGCATACTGAAGGAAATGCGTGACCATGCAGAAGACCACTTCAAGCACTATGCCGCCACATTCATGGACATGCTTGAAGAGAACGGCCTCCAAACCACCGACTTCAGCAATGGCAACAAGGGAGTGTGTAGCTATTTCATCAAGATGGGCAATGGCAAGTATGGCGATGCTGATGTCCTCACCAACACCGTCAAGGCCGCGATGGAAGATGCAGATAAATGGGTAAAGAAAGCCGAGCGGACTCCAGACAATCCCAAGTACAAGCTGGTGTGCGAGACGCTGCTGCCTTATCTTCAGGAGACCGAGCGTATGCGTCAGGTTCAGTCGTGCCTGTATGTTTCTGCCAATCTTACATTGCGCCACCTTAACCAGTTAAGGCTGTTGGAGAATATCGAGAAGACCATTCGTGAGATGAACAGTGATGCCAACAGATTTCTGCTGAGCGACACGCAGCATCTGCTCAACGGTATGATTCAGGACAGCGATTCGCCATTTATCTTTGAAAAGATTGGCACCAGACTGAAGCATATCATGATAGACGAGTTCCAGGATACGAGCACCATACAATGGAAGAACTTCAAAATCCTGCTCATGGACTGCATGAGCAATGAAGATACACAAAATCTCATTGTCGGCGACGTCAAGCAAAGCATCTATCGCTGGCGCTCGGGTGACTGGAAGCTCCTCAACAATATCGAAAGCGAATTTCCAGACCAGAGTCAGTCCGTCACAGTCAAATCTCTGGTCACCAACTACCGTTCTGACTACAATATCATTACTTTCAACAATGTCTTTTTCTCATTGGCCACACAGTACGAAGCCAGGTCATTGGATGGGAGCAATGAGGTAGACCAACTGATACAAGCCTATGCAGATGTCGAGCAGAAGCCTCACAACACCCTGAAAAGAGGTAGGGTAGAGATGACCCTGATACCAAGCACCGAGTATGGAGAACAAATCATGGAGAAAATCCATAGCATGATTACGACCATCTTGGAACAAGGTCATGCACCCAGTAGCATCGCTATCTTGTGTCGAAGCAAGTCAACCATACAAGAGATAGCCCGCTTTTTCGGGGAGAACTATCCCTCGGTACCGCTTATATCCGATGAAGCGTTCCGCCTTGACGCCTCCGTTGCCGTCAATACCTTAATCAGTGCTTTGCGTTATGTTTCCAATCCAGAGAGTTGCATCGACCGAGCTTATCTTAAGCAGGTGGGAATACTTGCTCCCGTAGAACGCACACGCGAACAGTTGCTTACCATGCCGCTTTACGACATGGTGCAGACCATCTATGCCATGCTCGATGAAGACATCTGTTGCAACCAGAGTGCATATATCTTCGCCTTCTTCGACCAGCTGGCCAAGTATCTCAAAGACAACATGTCCGACATTGACGACTTCCTCAACGAATGGGACAACACGCTCCACGAGAAAGCCATCCAGAGCAGTATGGACAATGGTATCAGACTGTTGACCATCCATAAGAGCAAGGGATTGGAGTACGACCATATTATCATTCCTGCCTGTGATTGGAAACTTGAACAGAGCAACTCTACCTTATGGTGTACGCCCAAGGTAGACCCCTTCAGCCGGATGCCGCTTGTACCTATAGATTTCTCCAAGAAAGGAATGGTAAATTCTATTTACGAAGCCGACTATTATTATGAGCATCTGCAGAATGTAGTGGACAATCTCAACCTGCTCTATGTTGCCTTCACCCGTGCCAAGAGCAGCCTCTACATATTGGGCAAACGCGGCACGCAGGCTATGCGTTCGGGCCTGCTCGAAGGCATTTGGGATGACCTGGCCCAAGCCCTCAACACGACTTATACGGGCAACCTTGACGACAAGACCGATACCCTCCATCTGGAGTTCGGCTTATTGCCCGCAGCCCAAAGCAAGCCCGCTCGTACACAGCAATCCACCGAGGAGCGCAATGTATTCCGCAAGACTTCCGCCCCTATGGATATGCCAGTCATCAAGGCCTACAAGTCTGTGGCGACTTTCCGCCAGAGCAATCAGAGCATCGAATTCACTCACGACAATGAGGGCGACAATCATAATCAGTACATCAAGTTGGGCAATGTGCTGCACAAGGTCTTCTCGACGATACGTACGTCGGCCGATATAGACAAGGCCCTGCAGCAGCTGGAAAATGATGGCATCCTCTACGACAACGAGGTCAAGCGGGAACAGCTCGTCGGCATGTTGCGCAAGCGACTTGATGACGACCGGGTGAGCGAATGGTTCTCTCCCCGTTGGACCGTGCTCAACGAGTGTTCGCTGCTGTTCTACGACAGAGAGCTGCAGAAATCGCGCCTGTTGCGTCCCGACCGAGTGATAACCGACGGCGAAGAATATATCGTTATCGACTTCAAATTCGGAACCCCAAAAGAAGAATACCACACCCAAGTCAGAGAGTATATGCATCTGCTCAGCGAGATGGGGCATAGCCGTGTGAAAGGCTACTTGTGGTTTGTGTACAGTAATAAGATAGAAGAGGTAAAATGAATAGCACTTTTTTAGAAGCTGTAGCCAAAGACCTGTTACAGAAATATGGCAGTAACCTGTCACGAATAGCCGTTGTGTTTCCTAACAAGCGTGCTTCGCTCTTTATGAACGAATATCTGGCGCGGCTTTCAGACGGTCCGTTGTGGAGTCCATGCTATACCACCATTAGCGATTTGTTCAGAGAGAAGTCAGAGTTGATGGTTGCCGACCCCATCAAGCAGGTCTGCGACCTCTATCATTCCTATACGGAAATCACCGGTAAGGATGAGACGCTCGACCGTTTCTACGGATGGGGCCAATTGCTGCTTGCCGACTTTGATGATATCGACAAGAACATGGCCGATGCCCATAAGGTTTTTGCCAACCTTAGAGACATCCACGAATTGGACGACATAGACTACCTCTCACCAGAGCAGAAGAATATACTCAAGTCTTTCTTCCACAATTTCGCCGACAACCATCTCTCCAAGCTCAAAGAGCGATTCCTTTCTCTTTGGTGCAATCTCGAAGAAATTTACCGTGACTTCAACCAGCGTCTCGCCGCGCAGGGGTTGGCTTACGAGGGCGCGCTGTATCGCAGTGTGGTGGAAGCCCAGGTCGACTATGAGTTCGACAAATATGTGTTCGTGGGATTCAATATGTTACAACAGGTCGAGCAGCGGCTCTTCCTCACGCTTAAAGCGCAGGGTAAGGCATGCTTCTATTGGGATTTCGACCACTATTATCTCGCCAACAACGAGGCGGGGCATTACATCAACGGCTATCTGACTCAGTTCCCCAACGAGCTGAGTATAGATGACGACACATATTACAACAACTTCAGCAAGCCCAAGGACATCACCTACATCTCATCCATGACTGAGAGTGCGCAGGCTCACTATATCAGTCAGTGGATAAGCGAAAACCATCGCATCGAAGCCGGCGCCAAGACCGCCATCGTGTTGTGCGACGAGTCGCTGCTCCAGACCGTACTGCACTGTCTGCCCGAAGAGGTCAAGAGCATCAACATCACCACCGGATATCCCCTGTCCCAGTCGCCAGTGGCTTCGTTTATCCAGATACTGCTGCGCCTGCAAACCTATGGCCACGTCAAGAACACAGACAAGTATCGTCTGCGCGATGTAGCCAAGATACTCAAGCACCCTTATGGCCAATACATTTCCGACAGTTGTCTTGATCTGTACAAGGAGTTGCAGACATGCAACCGCTATTACCCCACGCGCTCCCAACTGGCTATCGACCAGGGATTGCAACTTTTGTTTACCGACATCGACACGCAGGGCGACTGCCACAACCAGAACATTGCCCAATGGCTGACGGCCTTGCTTCAGTACGTGGGCCGCCAGGCAAGCAAGGTCAACGACCCGCTTACCCAGGAGTCCATCTTCCGCATGTACACCATCATCAATCGTCTCGAAGGACTCATTACTTCGGGCGACCTGCAGGTCGACAAGATTACCTTTGAACGCCTGATAGCCCAACTGATACAGAGCACGACGGTTCCGTTCAGAGGCGAGCCGATAGAGGGCATTCAGATTATGGGCGTGCTGGAAACCAGAAACCTGGACTTCGACCACCTGCTCGTACTGTCAGCCTCCGACAACAATATGCCTAAGGGTGTCAACGATTCTTCATTCATTCCCTATTCTATACGCAAGGCCTACGGGCTTACTACTATCGACCACAAGGTTGCCATCTATGCCTACTACTTTTACCGGCTTCTGCAGCGGTCGCAGGATATCACTTTGACCTACAACAAGGCTACGGAGGACGGCCAGACGGGAGAGATGAGCAGATTTATGTTGCAGATGATGGTCGAAAGTGGTCACGACATACACCACGGCATACTCACCCCAGACCAGTCGGTCAAGCAGGCGCTGTCTGGCAGTGTCATCAAGACGCCCGATTTGATGAACAAGCTCCACCAGTTGACCCAGCTCTCGCCGACAGCCATCAACCGTTACTTTTATTGCCCGCTTACCTTTTATTACAATGTAGTCGAGGGGTTGAAAGAACCCGATGAAACAGATGAAGAGATGAAGGACAGCCGCGTCTTCGGTCTTATCTTCCACCGCAGTGCCGAACTCATCTATCAGCGACTCATGCAGAAGAGCGAGGTGATAAAGCAGGCTGAAATCGACGACTTGCTCAATCACCGGGAGGTAATCGAGATGATAGTAGACCAGGCGTTCAAGGAAGAACTCTTCAAGGTCAAAGACAATTCTTATACTCCCGAGTACAACGGATTGCAACTCATCAACCGAGGTGTGGTCATCAGCTATCTGCGCAAGATGCTCGACATCGACAGACGTCTTACGCCGTTCCGCATCTTGGGATTGGAGAACAAGGTCGAGACAACTGTCAGATTCGACTCTACCGATGGCGAACGCGAAATCAAGGTACTCGGCTTCATCGACCGTCTGGACGAGATTACAGATGACGACCAGCAGCAGCGCATTCGCGTTATCGATTACAAGACGGGAATGCCAGCCCGGAAGAAGGTCGAGGAGATAGCCGAGTTGTTCAGCGATACCGACATCCACGCCAAACACACCAATTATTATCTGCAGGCTCTGCTCTACGCGTTGATTGTGAGCCACAGCCAGGAGCTCAACCAAAGCGGGCTTGCTGTCAGCCCGGCACTTATGTTCATCCAGAACATGAGCGACGATCAGTATGACCCCACGCTCAAGCTGGGTGACTCACTTATGGTCAGGGCTACAGATTACGAGGATGAGTTTATGGACGGACTCAGGCAGACTCTGCGTGAAATCTATGATGCCGACATCCCCTTTGAGCCCACAAAAGACCAGAAAAGATGTGCCAATTGCATATATAGCAATCTCTGCAAAAGATGAAAAAAATACCAGCAATTCCTTGGTTATATTCGAAATTAATATTACTTTTGCAGCGGTTAAGGAAGATTGGCAGAGTGACCGAATGCGCTGGACTCGAAATCCGGTATACCCTTTTCCGGGTATCGGGGGTTTGAATCCCTCATCTTCCGCAAAGCAATGGAAATGATAAAGGCTCCAAGTAACAACTTGGGGCTTTTTTCATAGCCATAACCTTAATCGTCGGCAGCAGCCCGACACGAGTCACACGTTTTTCCATACCGTTTCCCGCTGATTAAGTCATCACTATAATCTTGAGACATGGCACATGTTTCGCACCATTGTAGTCCATATACACCGAGTCCAACTATAAAATGGATGCAAAGCGCGAAATGGATAATTCAAACTTTGAAATCATAATTGCAAAGCACGAAACCACTGTTTCAAGCCCCGAAATCAGAAAAAAGATGATGGCGGACGGTTTGGATATGGGCTGGTTATCAATTGGACTGATGGGGCAATGGATATCGGGGCAGGTTGGGGGAGTGGTGGTGATAGGCGTGGCGATAGAGCCGAGAGATATAGACATGAAAAAAGCATCATACTGAACCCATCGGTATTCGTATGATGCTTGCTGTGGTCGGGGCGACAGGATTCGAACCTGCGACCACCTGGTCCCAAACCAGGAGCGCTACCGGGCTGCGCTACACCCCGCACAAGGAAATGAGTGAAGATAATAGTCGGGGCGACAGGATTCGAACCTGCGACCACCTGGTCCCAAACCAGGAGCGCTACCGGGCTGCGCTACACCCCGCTTTATCTGATTCTCATTTTTGCGACTGCAAAGGTACGCATTAATTTTCTAATATCCATATAATTTCCCATATTTTTCATGACAAAATGTGCCATTTTAGGTTTTGAATGACCGATTTGGCAGCATTATGCGTCATTTTGTCAGTCGCAGCGCTGTGGGAATGTTTTTTGCAAAAATGATAGTGACAGACGGTAATCGTCTGGATGACTATAAATGAATATAAACTAATAATGGAGGAAAATATTATGATGTACCCAACACGTAACAACTGGTTAGACTCTGCTTTTGATGAGTTCTTTGACAACAATGGTATGCTGCGCACCAACACTACAGCGCCTGCTGTAAACGTAAAGGTCAATGCATTGGAATATACTATGGAGATTGCCGCACCGGGCATCAAGAAGGAATATTGCCGGATAAGCCTTAACAAGGATAACAATCTTGTTGTAAACATCGAGAACAAGATGGAGCACAAGCAGGAAGAGCGTAATGAGCACTACCTGCGTCGCGAGTTCTCTTACGGCAACTACGAGCAAGCCTACATCCTGCCTGAAGATGTAGACCGAGAGAAGATTTCAGCCAAGGTCGAAGACGGCATTCTGACAATAGTTCTGCCCAAGTTCAACAAGGAAGATGTCAAGGTAGAACGTCAGATCAAAATCGGATAATCTGAAACAAAAAAAGATGGGGGATGCAGCTCACAGCTGCATCCCCTATTTCGTTTTAGGCCTTACCGATATTCATGCCCACAACATAGCCCATGGTCCATGCCGCCTGGAGGTTAAAACCTCCGGTGATGCCATCGACATCGGTCACTTCGCCTGCGAAAAACAGGTGTGTGCAGTGCTTGCTCTCCAAGGTATTGAGGTTGAGTTCGCCCAAGGCTACGCCGCCACAGGTGACAAACTCGTCCTTGAATTTGCCCTTGCCGGCGATGGCATATTGGTCATTGGTAAGCGTGTCTATCAACTTGTTAATCATCTTCTTGCCCAGTTCTCCCATACGCCGGTCGGCGGGGCATCCACACTTCTCCAGAATGTATGTCCACAACCGTGATGTAAGGTTGAACGGGTGTAAATTGCCCGCCATCTTATTCGCGTTGCTGGCTATAAACATATAGAACTCCTGCTCAACCTCATGATGATGCGTGCGGTTAATCCAGTTGACCGCCAAAATGGAGTGATAATCAGCATCGTGAAGAAAGCGGGCGGCATAGGATGACAGTTTCAGCACGGCAGGTCCGCTCACGCCCCAATGGGTGATAAGCAGCGGTCCTTCGGCCTTGAACTTGGTAGAAGGAATAGAGACTGTAACAGGATTGACCACGGTTCCCATCATGCTCTGCAGTCTGCGGTCATTGATGGTCAGCGTGAACAGCGAGGCTACTGGCGATTCCAGTTTACGTACCACCGGTGACAAAAACTCCAAGCCCTTCATTTGAGGTGAGCCGCCAGTCGTTACAGCCACACGGTCATAATGTTGCTTCAGCGTGATGCCTGCCTGCCCGCATGTAGAGGTAAGGCACAGTTTCCCGTCGAGCGTCTGCTCTATGCTCGTGATGGTGCATCCGAGTCTGAACTTCACTCCCAACTGTCGGGCGGTAGAGATGAGGCAGTCTATGATGGACTGCGAGTCTTGCGACTGCGGAAAAACGCAGTTGTCCTCTTGTGTTACAAGAGGCACGCCATGGTCTTCAAACCACTGATAGACATCATCGTAATCGAAAGTGTTGAACAAACGCTTTATGAGCTTATGCCCGCGTGGATAGGCATTGCTCAAGTCGGCAATATCTGCAAACGAATTGGTAAGATTGCATCTTCCGCCACCGGTAATCGCCACCTTGGCCAGCAGTTTGTTGTTCTTCTCAAAGATGCAGACATCTGTGTCAGGATAATAGTGCTTGGCGGTAATGGCAGCAAACAATCCGGCTGCGCCTCCGCCGACGATGGCGATATGCAGAGTAGGCATGGTCAGGTGTGGTCTATATGTTTAATGACTTTGCAGGGGTTGCCTACGGCAATACTGTTGGCTGGAATGTCTCGGGTAACCACCGAGCCGGCTCCTATGGTGCAGTTGTCGCCAATGGTGACGCCAGGCAGAATAGTCACGCTACCGCCTATCCAGACCGAGTTGCCGATGGTGATGGGGCGCGCCCATTCCACACCTTTGTTTCGCTCTTCGGGATTGGTGGGGTGGCAAGCCGTGTATAAGCTCACATTGGGGCCGATGAAGACATGGTCGCCTATCTTGACAGGGGCTTCGTCGAGAATGGTAAGGTTGAAGTTGGAAAAGAAGAAGTCGCCCACCTCGATATTGCGGCCATAATCGCAATAGAAGGGCTGGTTGACGATGGGCCTGACACCACACTTGCCGAGCAGGGCTCTGATGGCTTTTTCCTTGTTTGTATAATCGGAAGGTCTGATTTGGTTATACTGCCATACCAAGTCCTTGACCCTGTTCAATTCGTTGATGAGTTCAGGGGCGAGAGCGTCATATACCTCTCCGCTCACCATCTTTTGCCACGAATCTGTCATAAATGTGTCGCTGTATGCTATGAAACGATGTGTAAATAAACAAAAAATGCTCTGCATCATCATGATTACAGAACATCTCTACATATTTGAGCGGAATACGGGAATCGAACCCGCCTCCCAGGCTTGGGAAGCCCGTGCACTACCGATGTGCTAATTCCGCTTATACTTACTCCTGAAATGGAGCCGATACCGGGACTCGAACCCGGGACCCACGCATTACGAATGCGTTGCTCTACCAACTGAGCCATATCGGCAATTGCGATTGCAAAGATAAGCGTTTTTTCCGTAATATCAAAATAAAGGGGAATAAAAAGTTTGAGCCATACCCGATTAATCATCCCAGCCACCGCGCAGACAATATTTGTGGCAAAAAAGTTGGTCAAACCTTTGGCAGTGTCGGCTAAAATGTATACCTTTGCACTCGCAATTGAGCAAGGGTGGTTACCAGAGTGGCCAAATGGGGCAGACTGTAAATCTGCTGGCTTTCGCCTTCGGTGGTTCGAATCCATCACCACCCACATCTTTTACCAAATATTTATTAGAATGAAATATTTGATTGTTTCCGATATCCACGGTTGTTTTCCCACTTTACAACAAGTTTTGTCTTATTATGATTCCGCAAGTTGCGATATGTTGCTCATCTTGGGCGATATCCTCAATTACGGTCCTCGCAATGGTTTGCCCGAAGGGTTGAACCCAAAACTTATAGCCGAGACGCTGAACGCAATGGCAGACAAGATAGTAGCCATACGTGGAAACTGTGACTCGGAGGTAGACCAGATGCTGCTCGATTTCCCCATCATGGCAGATTATGCTCTGGTGGTCGACAATGGGCGCAGGCTGCTGCTCACCCATGGCCATAAATATAATAAGGAGAACATGTTGCCTGGCAAATACGACGTCGTGTTCAGTGGGCATACGCATCTGTGGACTTTAGAGAATGAAGAAGACACTGTATTCTGCAATACCGGTTCTATCACATTCCCCAAAGGAGGCAACGTGCCAACCTTCGCCATCTACGAAGATGGTGTGGTCGCAATACACCATCTCAATGGCGAATTGCTGAAAAGCATTGGTTTATAAAAATACTGGATAGATAAAAAGGGTGCATCAATATGTAATTGATACACCCTCAAATGATATAATATGGAGTGAATTAATGTCGGCGTCCTGTCACAGGTGGCCGACGTTTTTATTTGTCAGCCATCTGATTTTTGCGGATGAGCAGCAGCTCCATCAGCTTCTGCTCCCGCTTGGGATTAATCATCCGTCTGAAGAATATATTGGGTATGGCCACACCAATAGCGATAAACAGGATAATCAGCGATGCGTGGATGGCATTGTTCATCGCCACGGTGACTTCGCCTATAACTCCATGCATATTGATGAAGGCAAACAGGGCTCTGTACATCAGCACTCCAGGAATCATGGGTATGACACTGGGTATGCTCAGACACTGGTGGGGAGTGTGCAGGCGACGTACCATGAAGCAGCAGATGATACTAATCACTGCAGACCCGACAAAGGAGCCTACGATGAGGCCCATATCCAATCCGACGTTGCCTGAACTGGCTCCAAGATTGACAAAATTGCGGGTGCAGACAGCTACTATACCTCCAAGGGCTACAAAGAGCATCATGTGGCGAGGTACATTGAATATCATGGAGAAACCGATAGCCGAGATGGCTGCAGCCAGCATGTATTCATCATAGGTGTGATGGGGAATCATGGACAAGTCGTGGACAAAGTTGTCGATGCCACAAAACTGGATGGCAAAGGCTATGCCGAAAGCCATGGCAAAAAGCATAAGCAGCGTGTTGGTGGCTCGGGTGATACCCACCTGGGTAAAGCCTGAAAGCATGTCGCTTACGAAATTGATGAGCGGTACGCCGGGAACGATGAACAAGGCGCAGGCCAAAAGCGGATGCCATGGAGTGGAGGACTCCAAGAAGGAAATGCCAGACCGGGTGGAAATCAAGGCGAAGAGCCATGCCAACAGCGTGGATACAAAAGCTGCCAAGCCGATGTTGAAATATCCATTGGAGCCCTTGGAATTGAGGAACATACGCAGACGCAAGCCCAATATGGCTGCAATGGAGGCATAGAAGAATGCCGTCCAGTCGCAACCAAACTGGATGCAGAAGCCGCCGCACGCCAGTCCTCCTCCGATGGCTACCTGCCAAGGGGTGTAATTGCGCTTGCGCTGGTGTATCTCCGTAAGCTGTCGCTCGTATTCCTCCAAAGTCAGGTTCTTACGAATAGAGTCCCAGGAGAGATGGCTAATCTCGCGGATGGCATCCAGATTGACGCCATGCTTGTCTACTCGCTGGAACTTGGTGTATGACTTTTCGACATCACTAAGGTTGACCATCAGCATATTGTAATTGACGTAAATATGCAGATTCTCGATGGGGATGCAGAGATACATAGCCACTCGCTTCATCGTGCGGATGATGCGGCTGGTGTCGGCTGCATTTTCAACGAGAATACAGCCGGTACGTAACAGCAAATCCAATTTGTGGTGAACCAAACGCTCGTCATCCGTTACGGGATGGGTGATAAGTGAAGATGTTTCAACCATGTCTGTCGTTTTTCTTATTTTTTCTAAACTGAATGACGCCATAAACGATAATCAGCAATAGCGCCACATCGACGGCAATAATTTTCAGCATATAGTTTTATCCTAAAGTCAATATTAATATCTGAATGGTGATAATGCGGAGGAACATCGCAAAGGGATATACCGTGGAGTAGGCTACAGCAGGAGAATCACTTGCGGTGAGGTCGTTGGCATAACGCAGGGCTGGGGGGTTGGTGTTGGCGCCTGCCAGAACTCCGATGAGGGTGTAGTAGTTGAGGTGGAAGGCATAACGGCCGATGAGTCCGCCAATAAGGAGTGGAAGCATCGTGATGATGGCTCCATAACCCACCATGGCCAATCCGTTGCCATTGAAGACGGTATCTATAAACTCTTTGCCGGTTCCCAAACCTACGCAGGCAAGGAAGATACACAATCCTATCTCTCGTATCATCAGATTGGAAGAGATGGTATTGTAAGTAATCAGGTGGAATTTGGGACCCAAGAAACCGATAAGGATGGCTACAACCAACGGGCCACCGGTCAGTCCGAGCTTAAGTGGAGCCTGGATTCCGGGGAGATAGAAGGGAATGTTAGCAACAAAACAGCCGAGCGCAATACCCAGGAAGATAGGAATGAGGTTGGGGATGTTGAGACGCTTGATGGAATTGCCCAAACGCTTCTCGGTATGGCTGATGGCCAGTTCGCTACCTACGACGGTGACCTTGTCGCCCATCTGAAGCTGGAGGTGGGGTGCGGCAACAAGTTCTACACCAGAACGGTAAACATGGGTGATGTTGGCTCCAAAGAGAGAGCGTATGCGGAGTTGGGCCAATGTCTTTCCATTGATTTCGGGACGCGTGATAAGAATACGGCGTGAGATGTGGCCTTTGTCACACTTCTCCCAGTCTACAGTAGTGGGCTCGCCAAGGCAGGCGATGATAGCTTCAATGTCACGTGGGGCAGCTGTAATGAGCAGTTTGTCATTGAGATTCAGCACAGTCGAGCCGTTAATGACATCGGTGGGGGAGGCGGCTCCATCTACAAGCATACGAGAGATGACAAAATCTCGTTGCGAGATTTCAGCTATCTGGCGCACGGTTCTACCGACAATCTGCTCATTCTTCACGCATACGGAGAAGGGACGGACAGTCAGTTCTTCAGTAGCGCCGAGACCTCGCTTAGCTGCCTCTTCTTCCTTACCGGTATGGATGCAAAGGATATACTTCAAGAGAAGGAAGATAAGTATGGCGCCGATAACACCGATAGGATAAGCGGCGGCATAGCTGGCGGCAATGCTGGGGTCGTCTATTCCATTGAGGTCGCTGTTGGCTTGCTGGGCTGCTCCCAGTCCAGGCGTATTGGTCACGGCACCAGACAAGATACCTGCCATGGTGGTGATAGGAGTGCCTGTGGTATAGAACAGAATGACGGTGACAACAATGCTTATCGCGATGGTCGATATGGCAAGCATATTGAGCCTGAGACCACCTTTGCCAAACGAGGAGAAGAAACTTGGACCTACCTGAAGGCCGAGAGAATAGACGAAGAGAATCAAGCCAAACTCCTTGAGGAAGTGGAGCAGATGCTCATCAAGATTAAAACAGAAATAACCAAAGGTAATTCCGACAAACAATACCCAGGTCAGTCCCAAAGAAATGTTGGCGACCTTGATCTTGCCCAATAATAATCCCAAGGATATTACAAGCGAAAGAATCATTACTGAGTGAGCTACACCGCCGCCCCAAAGATTGGGGAAGCCCATGAAAAGGTTGTGAAGTAGTTCCATTTTTATTATGTTTATTATTTGCTATCTATTGCAGATGGAAACCTATAATGGAAAGTTGTCCCATTTTGGCTGCGAAGGTACGGAGATTTGGCGTATTGGCGGCTTTATATTTATGAAATCTCACGAACACAAGAATAGAAAAAAACTCGATAATTGCTATCGGCCGTGACAATAATGAATAAAATGGCTGCCTCTACAAGGGTAGAGACAGCTGGTAAGGTGTGAGTTAGGAAAAAATATGTGTTATTTAACAATTACTTTCTTGCCGTTCTTGATATACAAGCCAGCGGGAAGGGTCTGACCCTCGCTCATCTTAACACCATTGATGTTGTAGATGCCCTGCTTCTTGCTCTCAACCACGATAGTGTTGTTGATACCCAGGGTGATGTCGCCAACCTTTACAGGCTTAATCTGGACATTGTTAGAATAGATACTATTGCAAAGAGCATAAATATCCAAAGACTTGCCTACGCCTACAGCACTAAGATTCTGGTTACCCCAGAGTTGAATCTTTTTGGCACCACTCACGATGAAATACTTGGCATCCTTGCCTGTGCCTTCTGCGGTTACGGTGACATTCTTAAGAAGTACCAAGTCGCAGAGGTTCTTCTTGGCGAGGAGGTCTTCTACGGTAGTTACAGTAGCGTCCAATTCCAGAGAAGAGCCAGCGGTAATGGAAAGGTCACCGGCATTGGTGAACTCATTTTTCATCATTTCGGGGATGCCATTGTAGGATTTGAAGTTCATCTTGATGCTTCCGCTTACCGTTGAGTTGAGGGTGAGGGCGAGGATGCCTACATTGTAAAGCATAAGGCACTTGCCGTTTTCGCGCAGATGGACTGTGTTGCCATCAGCGTATATCACCTTGGCGTTGTTGAGGGCGAGCTTCACATAAGTCTTGTCGGCAGTCCATCCAACTACTTCCTCTAAGGTAGCGTCTGTGCAAGTAATCTTGCTAAAGTCCTTGCTGGCAACATTGCTCGACTTGCCACCCTTAACAGCTATAGCATTTACGGTGGTGCTCTCTGTCAAAGAGAAAGGTGTAGTGTACTTCTGCGAACTTGTTGTGGGAGTCCTATCGTCAGTAGTATAATATATGTCAGCTCCCTCTGGGCCTGTAATAGTTACAGTGGTAGAGGTTTCAAAAGTGGCGTTACCGGTAATTGTTGGCATGGCAACTGTACCCGGAGCAGCAGGCTCCCATTCAATTGATATCTCAGTTGCATAAACCGCACCATTATTGGAACGCAATCCTACATGAGTATAGGTTCCTTCAACAGAAAGCTCAGTACTCTTACCATTTTCTATTGTGCCGATTTTCGTACCCTGAGTTTTTGCATCATATAAGTCCTTAGGGCTGCCATATGCAGAAGTACTTCCATATACATCCAACTTTTGACCAGCCTTGGTGGCTTCATTCCATACAACTGTAATTTTTTTTACAGTACCACCAGATGTCGTTGTAACAATTCCAGAATTACTATTCTTTGAACGAAGCTGAACGCAGGTCGCTTTATTTGTTGCTGCGTTAAGCGAATACTTTGCTGTAGAGGATAATTGGAAATCAGTCAAGTCGGCATACGAAGTCCCCGTGATACCTAAAGCCGAGGCTGTGAACTTGTCTGTTACGTTTGCTGCATTAGCTATGCCACATGCGCAAACTGCTAATAACAAAAGTGATAAGCGTAAAAGTTTAGTCATAATGTTTATTGTTAAAGGATTAAGTTATATTACTGCAAAGTTAGTGGTTATCTATGACACAAACAAGGAAAAAGCACATTATTTTAATTTCATGCGTTTTTTTATTGATTAGTATGAGAATAATTGAAAAGGGAGGCTTGCCAATTGGCAAACCTCCCTTCATCAGTATCCCTATATATTATATAAGGTGTATCAATTCAAGATTAGATAATCTCGCTCCAGTCTTCCTGAGTCTTGCGGACATAGCTGCGATAACGGAGTTTAGCCATACGCTCAGCCTGAGAGAAGAGTTCCTCAGCTTCATTAGGATAAGCCTTCTGAACACTCAGATAACGTACCTCTCCAAGGAGGAAGTCACGGAAGTCAGCCCAGTTAGGCTCCTTAGAATCAAGCGTGAATGGGTTCTTGCCCTCGTCGGCCAACAGTGGGTTGTAGCGCCACAGGTGCCAGTAACCACAATCAACGGCGAGTTTCTCCTCATTCTGGCTTCTACCCATACCGCCCTTACGCTTCAGACCGTGGTTGATACAAGGAGCGTATGCGATAACGAGTGATGGACCTGGATAAGCCTCTGCCTCGCGGATAGCCTTCAATGTCTGTGCATTGTCGGCACCCATAGCAACCTGGGCAACATAGATATAGCCATAGGTGGTCTGCATAAGACCGAGATCCTTCTTGCGGATGCGCTTACCCTGAGCTGCGAACTGAGCAATAGCACCGAGTGGAGTAGACTTAGAGCTCTGGCCACCAGTGTTTGAATAAACCTCAGTATCGAGAACCAAGATATTGATATCCTCACCAGATGCGAGTACGTGGTCAAGACCTCCGTAGCCAATATCGTAAGAAGCACCGTCGCCACCGATAATCCACTGGCTGCGCTTTACAAGATAGTGGTCGAGAGTCTTCAACTCCTGACATACAGGGCAACCCTGCTCAGCACCAGCGGCAATCAGAGGCTTCAGCTCTGCAGCTGCTTCCTTAGAGCCGTCAGCATCGTCCTTAGCAGCAATCCACTTGTCAGCTGCAGCAACAAACTGGGCAGGTACATGCTCATCAGCCTTTGCCTCCTCGAGAAGGTGGCAGATGCGCTCCTTCATCTTCTTGTTACCCAAAGCCATACCCAGACCGAATTCGCAGAAGTCCTCGAACAGAGAGTTGTCGAATGCAGGACCCTGGCCCTTAGCATTGGTAGTGTAAGGAGTAGAAGGAATAGAAGCAGAGTAAATAGAAGAACAACCAGTAGCGTTAGCAATCATCTGGCGGTCACCAAAGAGCTGAGAAATGAGCTTTACATAAGGTGTCTCACCACATCCGGAGCAAGCGCCTGAGAACTCAAACAGAGGCTGAGCGAACTGAGAGTTCTTGGGGCTCTGCTTGATATCTACCAAATCCTGCTTAGAGGCAACATTGTGTACGAGGTAATCCCATGTCTTAGCTTCCTCAACCATAGCGGGAGCGTCAACATTGAATGGAACCATCTTGAGAGCCTTCTCGAGTTCTCCGGTTTCCTTGTTTTTCTTGCCAGGACACACATCGGCACAGTTACCGCAACCGAGACAGTCGAGAACAGAAGTCTCGATACGGAAGTGCATTCCCTTGAGTGCAGCGGGAGCCTTAATCTCCTGAGTAGCCAGGCCAGGAACACCTGCCAGCTCTTCGTCGGTAAGAACGAATGGACGGATAGCAGCGTGAGGACAAACGAATGAACACTTGTTACACTGGATACAATTCTCTACATTCCATACGGGAACGAAAGCCTCTACGCCACGCTTCTCAAATGCAGCGGTACCATTGGCCCATGTTCCGTCAACAGTGTTATGCTTAACGAAGTCAGAAACCTTGAGCAGGTCACCAGCCTGACCATTGATAGGGCGAACCAGCTCCTTAACGAATGCAGGTGCATTGTCTTCCTTGCCTTCTTCGTCAGCAAGAGAAGCCCATGCTGGGTCTACTGTCAGTTCCTTATACTCGCCTCCGCGCTCAACTGCAGCGAAGTTGAGGTCAACAACATCCTGACCCTTTTTAGAGTATGACTTCACGATGAACGCCTTCATCTGCTCTACAGCCAGGTCCAAAGGAATAACCTCAGTGATACGGAAGAAAGCAGACTGGAGAATGGTGTTGGTACGGTTTCCAAGACCAATTTCCTGAGCTATCTTAGTGGCATTGATATAGTAAACCTTGATATTGTTCTTGGCAAAGCAACGCTTAACCTTGTTAGGAATGAAGTTAACCAACTCCTCGCCGTCGAAGATAGTGTTGAGCAGGAATGTGCCATTCTTGCGCAGACCGCGGGTAACGTCATACATGTGGAGGTAAGCCTGAACGTGACAAGCTACAAAGTTAGGAGTATTTACCTGATAAGCGCTGTGGATTGGGCTGTCGCCGAAACGCAGGTGAGAGCAGGTAAAACCACCAGACTTCTTAGAGTCATAAGAGAAATAAGCCTGACAATACTTGTTGGTATTGTTACCAATAATCTGTACAGAGTTCTTGTTGGCACCTACAGTACCATCGGCACCGAGACCATAGAACTTAGCCTCAAACAGGTCGTCACCACCCATTGGGATTTCCTCCTCTTCGGGAAGAGATGTAA
This sequence comes from Prevotella sp. P4-67, assembly GCF_002251325.1. Lineage (NCBI taxonomy): Bacteria > Pseudomonadati > Bacteroidota > Bacteroidia > Bacteroidales > Prevotellaceae > Prevotella > Prevotella sp. P4-67. The sequence continues at coordinate 4,121 of NZ_NPJL01000033.1, read as the reverse complement.
ATGTAACGTCATCAACGATACCTACGGTGAAGTGATTCTTGGGCTGTGGCAATTCCAGGTTCTTGAATACTGCTACAATCTTAGCAGGTGTAGTATCGGATGAACCAAGACCATAGCGGCCGCCAACGATGAGAGGCTTGCGCTCGTCGTCATAGAGAGCAGACTTAACGTCAAGATACAGTGGTTCGCCCTCTGCACCGGGTTCCTTAGTACGGTCGAGCACGGCAATGCGCTTAACAGTAGCGGGAAGAGCCTTCTTCAAGAAGTCTACAGAGAAAGGACGATAGAGGTGAACTGCAACCATACCCACCTTCTTGCCCTGCTTGTTCAGGTAGTCGATGGCTTCACGGGCAGGCTCTGTAGCAGAACCCATCAGGATGATAACATTCTCGGCATCCTCTGCACCATAATAGTTGAAGAGGTGATACTCACGGCCAGTAATCTTAGAGATTTCGCCGCAGTACTTCTCAACTACTTCAGGAATTCTGTCATAATACTCATTGCAAGCCTCACGATGGGTGAAGAATGTCTCGGGGTTTTCAGCGGTACCACGAGTTACGGGACGCTCTGGAGACAATGCGCGGTCGCGGAATTTTTTGATATACTCAGGGTTAACCAGAGGACGGATATCTTCCATATCAATTTCTTCAACTTTGTGGTACTCATGAGAAGTACGGAAACCATCAAAGAAGTTGATGAAAGGAACAGATGTCTCAAGTGTGGCAAGGTGAGGAACTGCAGAAAGATCCATAACCTCCTGTACAGAACCAGAGCAGAACATGGCAAAGCCAGTCTGACGGCAGGCCATAACATCCTGGTGGTCGCCGAAGATACAGAGTGAGTGAGAAGCCAGAGTACGTGCAGATACGTTGAATACGCAAGGCAACAGCTCACCGGCAATCTTATACATATTAGGTATCATCAACAACAGACCCTGCGAAGCTGTATAGGTAGAAGTTAATGCACCAGCCTGAAGAGAACCATGGACAGCTCCAGCGGCTCCGCCTTCAGATTCCATTTCCTGAATAGAAACTCTTTGACCGAAGAGGTTCTTACGGCCTTTAGCAGCCCATTCGTCCACATGTTCTGCCATAGGAGAAGATGGGGTAATGGGGTAGATGGCTGCCACCTCGGTAAACATGTAGCTTACATGAGCCGCTGCGGTGTTACCATCACATGTGATAAACTTTTTTTCTTTAGCCATTTTTCTAAATTTTAATGAAAGTTTGTATGTTCGTTTTTATATTTACACCTTATTATATTAATATAGGAAGCCGAATAGCCATAGTGGTATCTGGTTTTCCTTACCCACCTCAGTATTATAACGCGCATAGATGGTGTCGGGAGAGAATCTGATTTTCTGCTCACCATGGGCATCGCAAATTCTGAAGTGCTTTTCGCCGTCTACGATGTAGAAGTGGTCTTTGTTGGCCTGATTTACGATATGGTCCTTCCACAACGAGTTCACGAAGAATGTCTCCATCAGTTCCTGGTCATCGATGGTGATGGGGTAGATGGCATACATGAGATTGCTATTGTGCATCATCACCTTGGTAGGCTTCTTGGGGAATTCCTCTCCTACGGGATAGATGATATTGATAAGACGCGCATCGGCCAGATACTTGATATAGTTCATCACCGTGGCACGGCTGGTCTGTATTTCATCAGCCAGATTGCTGATATTGGGTGCCTTGGGACCTTCGACAGCCAAGAGATAAAACAGCTTCTTGATTTTGTGAAGATACTTCAGCTCTATCTGCTTGATAAGGAGGATGTCGACCTCGGTCATCATGTTCATGGTCTTCAGGAGATTCTCGGAGAAATTGCGATGTTCCAAGAAGAATGGGTAAAAACCATGATGGATATAGTCGTGAAAGTACTTGAGAGGACTTACCTTGGGCAGAATGGTCTTGATGATATGCTCATGGTTGTTCAGAATCTCGCCCAACGAATAGGGACGAAAGTCGTTGCCCGTCTGCAGGTTGAGAAACTCTCTGAATGAAAAGCCTCTCAGATTGTAGCTCTTTACGATGCCGTTGAGTTCAGGGTTCTCCTCTTTCAAGCGCATCACGCTCGAGCCGGTGAAGACTATCTTGAGATTGGGGAAAAGGTCATGACATTTTCTGAGCTCGCTGCTCCAATTGGGCTGCTTGAAAACCTGGTCAATCAACAGTACACGACCACCGTTTTTAACGAAGTCTTCGGCAAATTCAGCAATACCCAAGCCCTGGAAGTAGAAGTTGTTCATATTGACATACAGACAACTGCGGTCGGCTGCTCCAAACTTCTCTTTAGCGTATTGCAGGAGAAAGGTGGTCTTGCCGACGCCCCTTGTACCCTTGATACCTATCAAGCGGTCGCTCCAGTCAATCTCATCCATAAGATTACGACGGACTGCAGCATTTGTGTTGTCTACCAAATTGGCATGGGTGCGGAAAAAGGCCTCTTCCATAAATCGATTTACTTATATAGATGCAAAGGTAATACTAATTTTCAAAATTGCAAACTCAACTTTACAAAATATTTCCAATTTCGTATTTTTTGTCACTTCTTTGCGTTGCTAAAGAATAAACTTTGTAATTTTGTGGACAATTTACAAAACAGTTATGAAGCTACATATATTTAACCCCGAGCACGATATAGCACTTGCATCTGACATGTTCAATTTCGTGGCCCCGCATGCAGGTCGCGAGATGCGCTCCGACCTGGGCTTTCTGCCTGCGCTGTGGGCCGAGGATGGCGATATGGTCCTTGTCGATGATATCGCATCGGCACTGAGCAGGGTCAGACACCTGGGTCGCTATGCCCATGATGTGGCTTTTGTGACTTACCAGGACCTGAAGCACCTTCCGCCACTTGAAGAGATATGTCCGTGGGGATGGGATAGGTCTTTGCGCTTTCAGTTGGAGCGCAATGGAATCGCTAAGGAACTGTTGCCAACCGACGCATATCTTGACAGCATCCGCGCGATGAGCCACCGCTGGTGGGCTGGCCAGAATCTGCTGAAAAAGCTCACTGAAGCAAATGACGAGCGAGTTGGCAGTTCTCGACTGATTGACAATATAAGCCAACTTGAGAACATCGGCTATACTTATGTAATGAAAGCGCCGTGGAGCAGTAGCGGGCGTGGGCTCAGATATGTCGACCAACTCACTTCCCACCAACGCGGTTGGGCCAAGAATGTGATTGCGCGCCAGGGAGCATTGACCCTCGAACCCTACTATCGCAAGATAAAAGATTTTGCAGTAGAGCTGTACGCCTATCCCGATAGAATCGAGTATTTGGGATTGTCTGTGTTCCAGTCTTCCAATGGTTCGTATGTAGGGAACATCCTTGCGAGCGAAGAGGAGAAGGTGGAAATTATCTCCAAATATATCCCGTTTCATCGGGTGCAGTCGGCCATAGATGAACTATGTGCCATCCTGACCGATGAAATGGTCGGAAAATACACCGGACCGCTTGGCGTAGACATGATGATAGTCGATGAAAACGGCATAAAGCTGCACCCGTGCGTGGAGCTCAACCTCAGGCGCACCATGGGCCATGTGGCTTTGTCATTTAACCAAACCCAGACCGCCCCGCGCAAACTTATGCAGATTTCATATAGCAGAGGGTATCATTTCAGAGTGCTCACAACTGCCGAAAACTGCTATCCGTCAGTGTGGTAATGAACACAGGACGCCTTCAGTCACCTACAATTGCACACGATTGTAAGACATCCGCTCGTAGGTTGTCTTAAACTTGTGTTCAAACCACGAAATGGCAAATTGGAATTCTGAAAAGATTAATGCGAAGTCTGAAATAACAGTTTCCTACCTTAATTTCATTCCATAGACCATCTGTAGGCTCTAAGTTCTGGGGACTCACATTATGCGCAGACGTCCATCAATTATCAAATGACTTGTGGTACTCGTCGGCACAATGACACGAACTCTTTATCCACGTTCAATTATCTCATCTGACTTACCCTAAAAAAACTTGACACTTTTGGATGCCTAAAACAAAAGTGTATGAGAACAAAAGTAAAACGTGAAAGAGATCGTGTCCTAAATGAAGCGACAGGTCAGTATGAATGGGTATGGGTAGAATCCACTCGCTACATTCATGATGAAGAAGATCGA
>NZ_NPJL01000032.1:0-8049 GCF_002251325.1 Prevotella sp. P4-67 | reverse complement strand
AAGCGCATCAAACGCTCTTGGAGCTTTTCTGGATTGGCATCAATGGTAAGAATCATGCTCATGTATTATGTGAACTGCTATACTTTCCTTGAGGAACCAGAAAAAGACTGGGCAAAAATGGTTCAGGAGGCTAAGGAAATACCTCCTGAACCAAGCCTTTTTGATTAGAGTGGGGGCTTACTTTTTGATAAAACAAGCTCGAATTCCCATTTTCAGAGGACTTCGGGCGAGGGATTTGTGCTCTTTAGAGTTTTAGCGGACAGCAATAAATTTTAAAATATTCGAACACAAGTACGGGGCACTTTCTTCTTTCCCAAGAGAAAAGATCATTGGTGCTGGCTGGAGTATAGATAGCAAAGATACAGGAGAAAGAATTGCAGATTTTATTGAGAAAAAAAATCCGCGACCAACCAGAACACCTAAATATTGTTAACTGCTGATGATAATCGTAGGGTGCGCAACGCAGCTTCACACCCTACGATTATCTTGCATCAGAAATTGCAAAATACAATGTATTTCATTGTCCGCTTAGTTTTTCCTGAAACTACGAACCAAAAATTCGTAGTTCTTTAATAACTTTGCACCATCAAACAATAAAAATCACAATAAAAAAACTATCGGTATGGGAATAATTGATAATGCAGTAGCAGGAGCTTTGGGCTATGCTATCAGCGAGATGAGTAAGAGTCATTCATTACGAGATGTAATTGACCAGAGAATTAACCGCTCAAAGCAGAAGGTCACACTTGAAGATTTGATAGACGACTATGCCAGACAGCATGGGGTTTATACCCATGATAATGAGCTAGCCCATCGCCTCCATCAGATAGCTGCACGCTACGAGGAGTACAACTATAAGAATATTTACGATTGGAGATAAAATGCTTTATAGCTATGGGTAGTATCTTGAAAATATTATTCTGCATTCTGCTGGCATTAATTATACTAGTAATAGCGATTCCCCTGTTGTGGCTAGTTATAAAAGAAGTTACAGGGTTGTTTGGAGGAACGTTTTCATCAATGGAAGGTGATATGGGGTACATCATCTTCACTATTGCCTGTATTATCTTTATTATATGGGCATTGGCCACCTGGAATAGTTAGATAATAAATTAAACTATTTGAAAAAGATTACATATATCGAACGACAGTATATGAAAAAAGATATTGATACATCCGTGTGCCATCCACATATTCGACAGATGAATGCAGTGGGAGCTGATGAATTAAAAAAAGCTGTCTATGCCTATTGTTGTAATGTGGAGGAAGAAGACATTCAAAAATACGATGAAAATGCTATCTTTCCTGAACTTCTACCAGTTTGGCAGGCTTTCAAGAAGAATGATTTTGACTTCTATAAGTTCATGCTGGAGAAAGATTATGAATTGATAGAAGACGAAGATATGCGTGTGGAGGTACTTATGTGCACTTGCTTCCTGCTATTGAATCTTCCAATAGGAAGATTTGCTATAGACTGGCTAAATGGTTATCTCGATTTTTTCGAAAGGAGCAATAGTTTAAAATGTTCCGATGTCGGATGGCTTGGCGACAATGTTATTACTGATACTGATATTCTTTATCATCTTTATTTCTGTTCAACAGAGGAAGAAATTTGGAAGATAATGGCATGTGGAATTGGGGACATTGAGAGTTTATACAAATGGTATAGCGGAAGAGTTCCTTGCCCTATCCTTAAAGCTGCAACAGGCCTACCATGCTACTATGAGAAAGATGAAACGAAAGCAAAGGCATTTCTTGATTACTTGCTAAGTTCAACTACTGAGAGTGTACGAAATAAGGCGACTTACCTGAAGAAATCGATTGATAACAATTCTTTATAACAATGCCGATGAGATACCTATTATATATTTTATGTATTATCATTTGGACTGGATGTAGTTATCATAATAATGGAATGAACCAGCCTTTAATGATGTTGTGTGTGATGGAATTCCTCCAAAAGCTTATTCTATGGCAGAGAATGAAGACTGGAAGATTTTTCTGAATGACGAAGCAATTGGAGATAGCATTGAAGGGGTTGGGGCCGTCAAACAAGTATCATTATGGACTTATAATAAAAGAGAGAAGTCTGTAAAGAAATTATTGATGCCCCATCCTCATGCAGATGGTAGAAAGCTCTCGATAGAACATCGTTTTACCATTCCACTTGACTCAATACCGACGATTTCCAGGGTAACTATTCTTTCATGGAAAGGCGAACCGCTAAAACTATTAGTTGAGGGAAGTACAGATTTCCGAAATGTCACGAGCTTTGTTGTTGATGCTGAATCCGACCAGGCAATTTATTTGCCTACAAATAGAGGCTCAATTGGTATTAGTGAGGAAGATGGATTGCTAATAATGCAAACTTACGAATACTATAAAAACGGTGGACGCTATAACATTATTGAGGCGTTTAATCAGCAAGGCAATCGTATTGCATCAATGGATGCAAAAACAAGAAACGACTAAAACAGAATATTATGGCAAACAAGGTTAAATTCAACGAATGTCTCTCAGTAATTCCAGATGCTCTCACGTGGGCAGAAGATCAGGATGTAGAGGGTTTAAAAAAGTTTTTCATTGAGGATGCGCATAAGCCACTTTATTGCATTGCCAGTGGTGGTTCTGTAAGTCCAATTGATTATGCTGCACTACTATATGAAAGCAAAAAAGGAATGGCTAAAGTGCTCACGCCACTCTCCATGGCATCAGTCGCAGATGAAGCTCTTCAGACTGCAAAGATATTGATTATGTGTAGTAGCGGAAAAGGATGTGACGAAAAATATGCAGCCAAACGAGCTTCAAAGACAAATCCCAAAAGCACTTGTGCCATTGTGAAAAATGAGGGTGTTGAAAACGCTGTAGTGAATTATCTGAAGAAAGCAGATTCTCGATGGTTCGCTTATGATTGGCTTACACATGACAAATCTTTTATCGCAACGATTGATACTATCTGCAAATTTGGACTGATATATAAGTCCTTCTCAGACACCAATAGTTTTCCTTTATGTCAACTAACAATTGATATAAGTCCTAAATATTGTTTTTATTACGGACCAAGGGTAGAGGGTAAGGTTCCAAAACTTCAGGACATAAAGAACTACATTGTTCTGTACAACGGGTGGAGTCGACCTGTAGCAGTCGATTTTGAATCGAAAATGGTGGAAAGTGGAATTGCAAGTGTGCAGCTATGTGATTTCCGCAATTATTGTCACGGCAGGTTCATTTTCACATCAAAGCACATTGAAGACACTGCCTTGGTTTTATTCATAACACCTATAGAACAGCAATTTGTCAAAGATTTGATTTGGGGTATTACATGGCGTGATAAGACCGATGTTTTTCCTAAGAATTTACCCATTCTCAAAGTAGAAACCGAGTATGATTCTCCACTTGCTACTATTGATCTTCTAGTGAAGGCATATGTTTTGTTTGACGAAATCGCAAAGGTTAATAATGAAGAACCATGTTCGCCATCTAATCCTTGTAAGATAGACAAGAGGTTTCCGAAGAATACGCCATTTAAATAGTTAGGCTATTATATACAATTAGCCCTTTTTGCTTAAAACGGGAGGATGTGCAATTAACACATCCTCTTGTTTTATGAAGTGTAATGATTCATTAAAATCCTCTGGATACACCATCGAATAATCAATAATCTCTTGCAGTATATTCAGCCCCTCTTTTCTCATTTGGCATTTTCGCCCCTTTCATCCAATCAGAATAACTGATGGATTCCATCCAATCATTAAAATCTTTCTGTTACATTTAATCCTATGTTTATATTCTTTTTTCCATTCGTTATCAGTTGTGATTGCCATAATAGCATCTAAAAGGTGTAATAACGGTATGTTATTCTTCTACAATATCCTTAAAAAATAAATAGGGGTAAGAATAATCCCATGAAGCATCCAAAAGGCTATCATCATAGCTTGGTTCCTCTTCATAACTATAATATTGATATGCAGTTCCCTTTGGAACAAAAAGAACACAATCAGAGAAATATTCAGGCTGTTTGTCCATTGGAGTATCACCCCAAAACCATTCCACTATATTTTTCGGAGGCGTATAATTCCTAAGATGAAGTTCTTTTAGTCCATCACCAATAAAAAAAGCCCCAAAACCAATTTTGCAGTCGGGATTCTTTATCATTATTTTCTTTATGGGGTTCGCGCAAAAAGCATATTCACCTATATAATTAACATGTTTAGGGATAACAACTTCATTAATGTTATTTCCAGCATAAGTACCGTCTTCGATTTTGGTTATACCCTTAGGGCATTTGAACAACTCAAGTCCCGTGTCGCCAAATGCATTGCTTCCAATTTCTTCAACACTTGAAGGTATGTCAATTTCTTCTATTTTACAATTACAATAGAATGCGTCATTGTCTATGCGTCGTATCCCATCTGGTATATTAATCTTATATTTGACGTTTTTCTCAAAACAATGAGACTCCACATCTTCATATGTGATTACTTCTGAATTTGAGAATAAAACAATATCCTTCACCCGTAGGGATGATTCTGCTTCTTGAGAGTGCTGGGAACTCAAGCCATCATAGTCTTGCTCGTTGTCTTCCATTTTTGTTCTTTCCTCTAAGAGCCTTTCAATTAATTCAATGCCAAGATTATTCAACGTATCACGAATTATAGATGTATCACTTCCCATCCAATCTATAACATTGTTTGAGATGCGAACATTATGCAGATTCTTACACCCATTAAATGCACATAATTCTATATCCTCTACTTTATCTCCAAATTCTACGACCTCTAAAGACACGCAATTCCTAAATGCATAAGCATCTATTTCACAAACATTTGGCAGATTAATATTATGAAGACTTACACACCCATCAAAAGCATGGTCTTCTACGCATTCTACATTATCTCCACACTTCATTACTTTTAATGAGACGCATTTGCCGAAGGCGCAAGACCCAATTGTTTTAACATTAGACAAATTGAAGGATTGAAGATTCTTGCAACCTTTAAAAGCATGTGCAGAAATATTCTCTAAATCATTTCCTAATTGAATGTCATTTATAGACATGCAATTTCTGAATGCATAAGATCCGATATAAGTGACACTCGGGAAATCGACATATTTAAGATTTATACATCCGTCAAAAGCATGGTCTTCAATTCTATCAGTTTTGTTTCCAAGTTGGATTTCCACCAGTGATTTGCAAAATTGGAACATTCCATAAGGAACTATAGAATTCTGTTGGGGGAACTCAAATTTTGTCAAACTAACACATCCTGCAAAAACCTTTTGACCAAAATCCATCTTATCTGGAATGTTTGTGATATCCGTAAGTGAAGAACAACCAGCAAAAGCATAATCACCTATATATTGTATATTATTGGACAGTTTTATCTGTTTCAAATTAGAACATCCTCTAAATGCGAAATCATCAATTTCCCGTATCGTATCGGGCAGATAGATTTTTTGCAGGTTTTTGCAGTAGTCAAATAGACATTCAGGAATACGAACTAATTGTGTTGCTGACAAATCTACAGTAGAAAGATACGTACAGTCCACGAATATGTAATGTGCTGATAATCTGACAATTGTGTTTTATACGATAGAAAAGTGGCTTTGAGGATTAATGAACACCTCAAAGCCACGAAAGTTTAACGTATTTAACATTCTTAAACTTGTCGCGAATTAAACTGGCTACAGTAATTATCTTCCTTCGCCTTTCTATTTAATCCCATTATATAAATAGACATTCCATTAATAGATATAATATTATGCATCATCCTCATGGAAATATATTTTGAGCTTGTAGGTATAATAGTCGGATGCATACATTGGTTTAGTATGAATCTTGAAAGAACGACCTCCTGGAATAACATATCCACTACCGGCTTCATTAATATTAATACGGGAGCCATTATCCAATACAATTTCCGGAGGATAGTACATTCTGCTTGTAGTATAGTTCCAATCATAAGTAACCATTCTCCAAGCTCTACCTACAGGCACAGAGATGTACTGTGATTCAGCGTAGTATGTTGTACCGCCATTCCCGTTACTCGTTTGGTGTGATCCATAATTACAATAATAACTTCGCATCGAGTAACCATCAGTCACCATCTCAATTTCTACAACTTTATTTCTTGCTTCTTCATCAGCAGCGACCAAGCTGTTATACTTGTTTAGTTCTGATGATGCTTCGTTACGATGAAGACCTTTGGGATAATCTTGAAGATAAGTTTCTAGCAGCGAAACACTTTTCTTTAGATTATCCTCAGAAAGCCCAGCTTTCGTTGATTGCCATGCTATAGAATCATTGACAAATGCCTCTACGATTGATTCCATTGAGGTTCTATGATCAGGGAGTGCATCTGTTTGGTGTTTCGAAAGGAACTCACGCGCAGCATATATATCACCTTTTGTTTTCGCTGTATTATAATCTGCCAATTCCTGTTGTTTGGGGGCATATATGCCGAAAAACCAATATGCCACTCCACCTAGAAGCAAAGCAATAATCAATAATGGTATGATTAGTTTCTTTGCTTTACTGCTCTGCTCTTCATCATAAACAAGTGAATCTTGTGGAGGCACGGTGCCCGCAAATTGTTGATGGTTATTATTCTGTTGTGCACCAGATGTCTGATAGTAATTAGTTTCTGGCGGCACTTGTTGAGGATAATTTGTTACCGACTGATAACCATTTGTCTGAGAATCTTCAAAGTCGGATTCTAACAGGGCACTGTTATCAACTATAGGTGCATCAACTATTACGTCTTGTTGACAATTGGGACATAGGCACTGCACCTGTATGCCTGCTTGTGAAGATACTAGAAATACTTGTCCACAATAGGGGCAGGTAACTTCGAATTGAATATTATCCATACATTTATTATTTTGTTTTGTCTATAATAAGAATATGATTACTACCAGTACGTGTAGTATTATTTCTTCCGCTTTGATTATTAGAACGATTTCTTGAAGATCCGCTGCTACGATTTGTTCTGCGTATACGCGGTTGAACTGTAACAACAGTATCAGTGTCCTCAGTTGGCTCTATCTCTTTTTCTGTAACCTCTACTTTACCGATGAAGGGCAAAACTGGTAGTAAGCAAGATTGGGCAACACTGGTTCTGTAGATTTTTTTCTTGTCAAATCCAATAGCAAAGGCCGAATAATCGGGATCGTATGGATCCTTAGTACTTGTCCACAATGCGCCTCCATCTCCTATTTCGCTCGTTTTTTCTTTAAGATTCTTGAAAAGAAAGGTTTGGCATTCTTTTCTATCGAAGATTTCTCCATCACTAATTTCTCTAGCATTTTTTAATAAATATGCTTGAGATCCTAACGGTACAATACTTACATAAAGGCCATTCTGAGGATCGAATTTGTAGCGAAAAGCTGAACACAGCCAACTATTTTTAAAGCGTAAAGCATAGATTACGCCATCACCTTTACAAAAATAAGATGATTTTGCAGCATAAGGAGCTTTGTCAAACATTCCAAATTGTAAGGTATCTGTATCTTCCGTTTCGTAACGTGTATCAAATTTTTTGTCGCTTGAAGGGAAAATGCAATTCATATTATTCATCGTTGGTAGGTGAAAATCATGGTCACCGTCATTGAGACAGGCCTTCATATTTGCGTCATCGAAACTAAATACTCCAGGTTCATTATTGTGGTTAGTCATAAAGTTGCCTTCTTGGTCGAGGTAATCTTCACTGATAAAGTCAAAAGGTATAGAATCTGGGATATTTTCGATGCTTAGGATTGGTTGGCAAACAGTGAAGGTTTTATTATGCCTTTCATCTTCTGGGCAAACCATTGTAAATTCCAGATTTCGTTCAACGATTCCCAAATTTTTGTTTAGTTTAATCTCGTAATTAGATACTCCACCGTCTTCAGATTTCTTTTCTACAATACCATATTTTAAAATAGCATCATCATACTTTAATAAAGGGGCATTTGGATTTCCTTTTGCATAGACCTGTATTACAGGATTGGCTGGACTTATCTGATAAACTTTCTCTGTATCACTAGATTTATCTGTTTTAATATTTTCAC
>NZ_NPJL01000031.1:0-787 GCF_002251325.1 Prevotella sp. P4-67 | reverse complement strand
AAATCGTCAGTGAGATAGAGAAGCATTGCAAACATTTCTACATCCGTGCCAACCGATGCAGTTCGCTCTACAATGACATCTTTGCTCTGAGAGGATGGAAGACGGAGGAGATTAACGGCATCCAGTTCGAACTCAATTCCATTCTCGTTGAGAAATGGGAAGGCAAGTGCTATCGTCTTGTCATCCAGAGACAAAGACGCAACAGTGGCGACCTTGACCTGTGGGAAGGCGAATACACTTACCGTTGTATTCTGACCAACGATTACAAGTCATCGACAAGGGACATTGTTGAATTCTACAATCTGCGTGGCGGCAAGGAACGTATCTTTGACGACATGAACAACGGATTCGGTTGGAGCAGGCTCCCCAAGTCATTCATGGCGGAGAATACTGTCTTTCTTCTGCTTACTGCATTGATACACAATTTCTACAAGACCATCATGAGCAGGCTTGACACCAAGGCTTTTGGGCTCAAGAAAACGAGTCGCATAAAGGCTTTTGTCTTCAGATTCATCTCCGTACCTGCCAAGTGGATCATGACTGCAAGGCAATACGTGCTGAATATCTACACAGAGAACCGAGCTTATGCAAAACCCTTCAAAACAGAATTCGGATAAGAATCCTTTCTTTCCGGTTTGAATCTGCGTATTACCTCAAGTCGCATCGTGGGGTAAGGGGATGGTGGCTACATATTGATGTTGTGCTGTTGCTTTTTACTGAAAGCTGCTACTAACGACTCATAAATCTACCCTTAATCGTGTATTGGATGATAGTTGCGGATTTTAGG
>NZ_NPJL01000030.1:0-3313 GCF_002251325.1 Prevotella sp. P4-67 | reverse complement strand
CGAAAAGATCTTTGACATATTGACACAAGCAAGACTGTAGAACAGAAGTTCAAGACTTCTAACAACAAACAGAAAGCTGAAAGTATGAGCGAAAGACAGGCGAATATATTTATTTGTCCTATCTACGATCGTGAGAAAGTAGATAAGGGCGGATGGTGGATGCCTTGGCTCACTCAGGCGATGAAGGACGTGATAAGCTGCGATAAGCGGGGGGTAGGTGCAAATGACCTTTGATCCTCCGATTTCCGAATGGGACAACCCGTCATGCTGAAGGCATGACATCTGCTCAGTGCAGAGGCCAACGCGGGGAACTGAAACATCTTAGTACCCGCAGGAAGAGAAAATAAACAATGATTCCCCCAGTAGTGGCGAGCGAACGGGGAAGAGCCCAAACCTGCGTTGTGGCAACGCCTCGCAGGGGTTGTAGGACCACGTTGTGGTACGGTAACGGAGAGTGGAATTGCCTGGAAAGGCAGACCATAGCGGGTGAAAGTCCCTTACACGAATCCTGCTCCGGCCTAGTGGTATCCTGAGTAACGCGGAACACGAGGAATTCTGCGCGAATCCGCCGGGACCATCCGGTAAGGCTAAATACTCGAGTGAGACCGATAGCGTACGAGTACTGTGAAGGAAAGGTGAAAAGCACCTCGACAAGAGGAGTGAAATAGTTCCTGAAACCATCCGCCTACAAGCGGTCGGAGCATGCTTAGCATGTGACGGCGTGCCTTTTGCATAATGAACCTACGAGTTACCATCTCCGGCAAGGGTAAGGGCCATGAGACCCGCACCCGCAGTGAAAGCGAGCCTGAAGAGGGCGTATAGTCGGAGGGGGTAGACGCGAAACCAAGTGATCTACACATGTCCAGGATGAAGTCCGGGTAACACCGGATGGAGGTCCGCACCGATAAGCGTTGAAAAGCTTCCGGATGAGGTGTGTGTAGGAGTGAAAGGCCAATCAAACTTGGAGATAGCTCGTACTCCCCGAAAGGCATTTAGGTGCCGCGTGCAGTGTTCAGCGTGAGAGGTAGAGCGACCGATAGGTCGAGAGGGCTTCACCGCCTATCGAGACCTGACGAACTCCGAATGCTCACGTTCTGCAGCTGTGCAGTAAGGGGGCGGGTGCTAAGGTCCGTCCCCGAGAGGAGAAGAATCCAGACCGCCGTCTAAGGTCCCGGAATTCTGCCTGAGTTAGTCTAACGAAGTGTGGTCCCAACGACAGCCAGGATGTTGGCTTGGAAGCAGCCATTCATTCAAAGAGTGCGTAACAGCTCACTGGTCGAGGGTCCGCGCATGGATAATAATCGGGTATAAGGCAGATACCGAAGGCGCGGGATAGCAATTATAAAAGTATCGGTAGGGGAGCATTCCCTGTGCGTTGAATGCGGATGGTGATGTCCGCTGGAGCGCAGGGAAAAGCAAATGTAGGTATAAGTAACGATAAGGAGGGTGAGATTCCCTCCCGCCATAAGTCTAAGGTTTCCCGGGCAATGCCCGTCATCCCGGGGTCAGTCGGGTCCTAAGTCTCAGCCGAAGGGCGAGGGCGATGGCAGAAACGGTTAATATTCCGTTACTGCCGTACGGAGCGACGTGGAGACGCAGTAGTGAAACGGCCGCGCACAGACGGAATTGTGCGCTGAAGGGTGTAGATTATGAGGGTTGCAGGCAAATCCACAATCCGAGTCGAACCTGATCAGTAGGGCCTCTTCTCCGGAAGGGGCCGAGCGCCGGTAACCATGCTGCCGAGAAAATCCGCTAAGCTTAATCCGTACGGCACCCGTACCGCAAACCGACACAGGTAGACGAGTAGAACATACTAAGGCGTTGGGAGATTCATGGTTAAGGAACTAGGCAAACTGACCCCGTAACTTCGGGATAAGGGGTCCTCACGTTGAGTGAGGCGCAGAGAATAGGTCCAGGCAACTGTTTAACAAAAACACAGGGCTGTGCGAACTCGAAAGATGAAGTATACAGCCTGACACCTGCCCGGTGCCGGAAGGTTAAGAGGAGATGTCAACCGTAAGGCGAAGCATTGAATTGAAGCCCCGGTAAACGGCGGCCGTAACTATAACGGTCCTAAGGTAGCGAAATTCCTTGTCGGGTAAGTTCCGACCTGCACGAATGGTGTAATGATCCGGACGCTGTCTCAACCATGAGCCCAGTGAAATTGTAGTATCGGTGAAGATGCCGATTACCCGCGATGGGACGAAAAGACCCCGTGAACCTTTACTACAGCTTAGCATTGACCTTGGTCATCCGATGTGTAGGATAGGCCGGAGGCTTTGAAGCGCGGGCGCCAGCCTGTGTGGAGCCATCCTTGAAATACGGCCCTTTGGCTGTCTGAGGTCTAACGCGCTCAGCGCGGACACTGCTTGGTGGGTAGTTTGACTGGGGTGGTCGCCTCCAAAAGCGTAACGGAGGCTTCCAAAGGTGCCCTCGGGCCGATTGGTAACCGGCCTTACAGAGTGCAATGGCATAAGGGCGCTTGACTGGGAGGCAGACATGCCGAGCAGGCAGGAAACTGGGGCATAGTGATCCGGCGGACGTGTATGGAAACTCCGTCGCTCAAAGGATAAAAGGTACTCCGGGGATAACAGGCTGATCCCCCCCAAGAGCTCATATCGACGGGGTGGTTTGGCACCTCGATGTCGGCTCGTCACATCCTGGGGCTGGAGAAGGTCCCAAGGGTTGGGCTGTTCGCCCATTAAAGTGGCACGCGAGCTGGGTTCAGAACGTCGTGAGACAGTTCGGTCTCTATCTATCGTGGGCGTTGGAGTTTTGAGCGGTGCCGTCACTAGTACGAGAGGACCGTGATGGACAGACCTCCGGTTTGCCGGTTGTGCCGCCAGGTGCACCGCCGGGTAGCTGAGTCTGGAACGGATAAGCGCTGAAAGCATCTAAGTGCGAAGCCAGCCGCGAGATTAGAACTCCTTACAGGGTCGTCCGAGACGAGGACGTCGATAGGGCGCAGGTGTAAAGACGGTGACGTCAAAGCCGAGCGCTACTAATTGCCCGAAACTTTCCACGGGCTGATACTTTGAGTTTTCGGTCCCAGCGATGGGACGGTTGCGAGGAAATTGGACAAAGAGTTCGAGGTTTTGCTTGTGCGGTAAGTCAACCCAATACCGGCTTCCTGCCAGCGGCATGCGCGCCGCGTATGATGGCAGTAGAGTCAGGAACGATATCAATCAGGCGGTTATTGCGGTGGGGTCCCACCTCTTCCCATTCCGAACAGAGAAGTTAAGCCCACTTGCGCCGATGGTACTGCAATGCAATGCGGGAGAGTAGGTAGCCGCCCTTTTTCACGAAGAGCCTT
>NZ_NPJL01000003.1:0-4494 GCF_002251325.1 Prevotella sp. P4-67 | reverse complement strand
GAAGACAAGCACATCCTATATTTGGCTAGATCACTAAAAACACGACAATCATTCTTATCTATATGGGAAAAATTAAAGGATTTCTCTTTGCCGTACGACACAGAGAAATCCTAATGACCGATTTGGGTTTAAGTTGTTTTGATAAAAGTTTCCGTCATTCTCTTTTCTTCTTTTCTTTCGTCTTTACATCGTCCGTCGGCAGGAACCTGTCCTGCGGGTATCCTCTTGAATACATGTGCAAAGGTAGGGTAAATCTACGGATTTTCCAATTTGATTATACGTATAAAAAAATAACATCCACAAAAAAACTCACCCTAACCTATCCGCGCAGGGATGGTTAGGGTGAGTTTCCTGTATGTTTCTATGTTCTCCCGACTTACTTCTCGCTCTCAGGCGCCTTGTCGATGAGGTCCATAAACTGGTCGAGCTTCGGAGTGATGATAATCTGGGTGCGGCGGTTGCGCTGCTTGCCCACCTCGGTGTCATTGCTGGCCACGGGGGTATACTCTCCACGACCACCGGCAGTAAGACGCTTGGGCGCTACACCAAATCTGTTCTGCAGATACTGTACCACTGATGATGCGCGAAGGGCAGAGAGGTCCCAGTTGTTGCGGATGTTCTTCATCGAAGCAGCCTTGGTGTTCACAGGCACGTTGTCGGTGTTACCCTCGATCAGCACGTCATAGTCCTTGTAGTCCATGATGATTTTGGCTATCTTGCTCAGAGTCTCCTCGGCACGCTCGCTGATTTCATACGAACCGCTCTTGTAGAGCATATTGTCGGCGAGCGAGATATATACCACGCCCTTGAGCACCTGCACATCCACCTCCTTGAGCTCTTCCTTGCTCAGCGAGCGGGTCAGATTGTTGGTGAGCACCATATTGAGCGAGTCGCTCTTGCTCTTCACCTCTACCAGGTGACGGATATACTGGTTGCTCTCATTGATCTGGTCCACCAACTTAGAGATGTTCACGCTGTTGGCACTGGTATTGGCCAGACTCTTGTCCAGACTCTGTTGCAGGGCCTTGTAGGCCTTCTGCTGCTCTGCCAGCTGGTCGCTGAGACTTGCCACGCGAGCCTGGGCGGCGGCCAACTGCTCCTTGGTGTTCTGGTAGCTGCCGGTCAACTCTCTGTTCTCTGTCTGGCAGTTCTTCAGTTCTGCCTGACAACTCTCTAAATTCTTTTTGCTGACACAACCTGTCATCAACAGGGCTCCAAGGGCGAGCGTCAGCACGGTTGTTTTACTTCTGTTCATCTTAATTATCACGATATTATTCCACAAAGTTATTAAATCTTACATATATGACGCAAGAAAAGCACCTTTTGTATAACCCTTTAATGATATTTAACCATAAACAGCCCAAAAATCTGCGTTTCCCATGTCACAATCACCACTTTCATACGTTATTACCATAACCGACAACATTGAAACAACCACTATATATAATAAGGTATATGAAAAGATTATCCGTTTTGCTATGCGCATCGTTGGCATGGCTCATGGCAGCCGCCCAGACCGGCAGAGACGCCACCATCATTGTCAACCAGCAGCGCATCGTGGTCACCACCCATAAGGGCGAGACCCACGTGGCTGTCTACGACTCCACCGACAACCAGCTCCTGAAGACCCGCGAGACCGTCTTCGCCAACCTGCAGGAGGTAGAGCGCGTCTATGTCACCTCGCCCTTCCTCCCCTCGACCTATACCAGGGCCGCCGCCCTGGCGCCCATACTCCCCACAGTGTGGTATGCCTACACATCGACCGACAGCAAGATAGGTTCCGACGCCAACAGTTCATCCGGACTCCACACCCGTGGCTCCGGCTCTTCCGAGGTGGGCGTCACCATCTTCGAGGGCATCACGCCGCTCACCGACCGTGGCCGATGGGGCCAGCTGGGCTTCTCCATGGGCGCCCAGACCTACTACACATGGATGCACTTCCAGCCCGGCACGCTGCTCCAGGGCGAGGGCAGCCACGTCAGCTTCACCCCCGCAGCCTCGGCGGCTTCCACCAACAGGCTCTCCTATGGCGGCGTGCGCATACCGCTCATGCTGTCGTGGCAGATAGCCCCGGAAAACATGGCGTCGCAGATTGCCATAGGCATCTCTGCCGACATGCGCACCCAGGGCAAGTACCGCTTCACGCCGGCAGACATGGGCGACCCCATCGAGCGCAATGTCAGACTCAAGCCCTTCGGCCTCAACCTCGAGACAGTCGTCTGCTTCGGCCCCCTCGCCATCACCGGACGCGTAGGACTCCTCCCCCTCTTCCAGACCACCACGGGCAAGAAGGCATACACCTCGTCCATCGGCATCGGCATCAATATGGGACAGCTCTTCCGCCGTCGCTGACCCTCTGCCCCAGTCCGCTCCAAGGAGAGGCCATGCACCCTGGCACCATCGCCACCGGCTGCACGGCCTCTCCTTTTTGCTGCTGTCCGGCTGCCGATGATGACAAAAAAATGCTAACGCCAGTATTTTTCACACCCTTTTGTTTTGCAGTGCTGGCTAATTGCAGTACCTTTGCGATATGAAAAGCAAGAAGTTACAAGGCCACATGGCCGTCATGACCGCCAATATCATCTTCGGATTTGGCGTACCCGTCACCGCTCTGTTGCTCAAGGAGTGGGTTTCTCCCATGGTCTATATGCTTACGCGCTGCGTGGGCGCCGCAGCCATATTCTGGCTCATCTCGCTCTTCCTGCCCTCCGAGCATGTCGAGCGCCGCGACCTCGTCGTAATCTGCTGTGGCGGACTGTTAGGATTTGTCATTTCACAGACGCTGGCAGCCTGGGCACTGGTCTTCACCTCGCCCGTCTATTTCTCTATCATCGCCAGCCTCACCCCCGTAGCCACCATGCTCATGGCGGCTCTCTTCATCGGCGAGCGCATCAATTTCACCCGCAGCATCGCCGTCATCCTCGCCACCGCGGGCGCCCTGCTCATGATTTTCACCCACTGGCACGGAGGCACCGGACGCCACGATCTCCTGGGCATCAGCTTCGGTATGCTCAGCCTGATTACCTGGGCCATCTACCTGCTCATCACCCGTCAGGTCAGCGCGCGCTACTCTGCCGTCACCCAGATGAAGTGGATTTTCCTTGCCTCGTCGATAGCCGTGCTGCCCATAGCCTGGGGCGAACTCGACACCCAGAAGCTCTACTCCGCCGCCTGGCAGTGGGACGGTGTGGCTGAGATGGCGTTCATCGTGGTCTTCGCCACCGTAGCCGGCTACGTGGCCATACCCTTCGCCATGCGCTACATCCGAGCCACCAGCGTGAGCATCTACACCAACCTCCAGCCCATCGTGGCATCGGTCGTAGCCATACTCATCCACCAGGACATCCTCACATGGGACAAGCCCGTCGCGCTCATCCTCGTGCTGCTCAGCGCCTGGCTGGTAACACGGACTGAGCGATAGGCCGTCCGCCCCACCACCATTGTCAACCCATTCATCATGTATACAGACAATCCTATCTTCGACCGTGCGCGACTGCTCATGGGCGACGATGTGATGCAGACCATCGCCAGCCGCCGCGTCATCATCTTCGGCGTCGGAGGCGTGGGCAGTTGGGTTGCCGAGTGCCTCATACGCTCGGGCATACGCCACCTCACCATCGTCGACTCCGACCGCATCTGCGCCTCCAATGTCAACCGCCAGCTCATGGCCACCTCCCTCACCGTGGGCGAGGTCAAGGTCGACGCACTGCGCCGCCATCTGCTCGAAATCAGTCCCGATGCCGACATCCTGGCGCTGCAGAAGATTTATTCTGCCGACACCGCCGACGACTTTGCCCTCGACACCTACGACTACATCATCGACGCCATAGACAGCCTCAAGGACAAGGCGCTGCTCATGCTCCGTGCCTGCGAGACCCGTGCCACCCTGTTCTCGTCCATGGGCGCAGCCCTCAAGATGGACCCCACGCTCATACGCGTGGCTGAGTTCTGGAAGGTACGCGGCTGTCCGCTCGGTGCCGCCCTCCGCAAGAAGTTCAAGCACATGCACTGCCGCCCCGCCCGCAAGTTCATGTGCGTCTACGGCGAGCAGGTGCTCGACAATCGGGGCGCCCATCAGGTCGCCGCCAGCACCATGCCCGACACCCAAGAACCCGCCCCCGGCGACCCCACGCTCGCCCACCACGACTGGAACGCCAGCAAGGCCCAAATCAACGGCTCAATGGTCCACATCACCGCCATCTTCGGCTTCACCATCGGTGGTTTGGTGCTCAACGACATCTACACCAAGGCATTGGCATAGAAGCCCCATCCAAAGCCCCATCCAAAGCCCCATCCCAGCCTTCCCCAAGGGAGGGCACTGAAAAACTAAAACCCACTATCAAATTGAAAGTTGATGACGGAAAAATAGCTGTTTTACCCTTTATTATCTGTCTATTTTAGCCTTATTTTAGGCGATTTGCAGAAAGAGAAGTTACAAATCGTAAGCATTTTCCGTTTTGGTCATAAAAAAAGGGGACTTTTTCAGTGCCCTCC